>CAWUIS010000121.1:0-5537 GCA_963922625.1 uncultured Candidatus Melainabacteria bacterium
ATTTTGTTTTCAGGCTTTTTATTGACTGAACAAGAGCTTTGAAAAAAAACCAGGGAGAAACAAAGCAGTGCTCCCCAAAAGAGATTGCGGTGTTTATACAGCCTTGTTGTATTCATTCCAAGTTCTGACTCCATTACCAGTAATAGTAATTTCGTTGCCAGCCTTTCCAGGAACCGGACCTTTAACTAGAAGTAGTTTTTTCTCAGCATCAAAACTGTGAACATTTACCTTAGTAACAGTAACTCTTTTGTTACCCATCATTGATGGCATTCTTTTACCCTTGAAAACACGCCCTGGGTAGGTACCAGCACCAAGTGAACCAATCTGTCTATGAGATTTTGAACCATGTGAACGGCGTCCAATGTGCATATTGTGGAGCTTAACACCACCTTGAAAACCTTTACCAATAGAGGTAGCAGTTAAATTTACTTTTTTAAGGTCTTTGAAAAATTCTTCAGCATTAACAGCATCACCAACTGCAATACCTTCAACAGTTTCATGTACTCTAAATTCTTGTAACTTTTTAAGCAATGGTAAGTTTTTCTTTTCAAGATTTATTTTGGCAGGTTTGCTCATTAATTTTTCGCGAGTTTCAAAGTTACCAACTTGGACAGCATTGTAACCATCACGCTCTTTAGTTTTGATATCAGTAATGATATTTTCAGCCAGCTGGATGATAGTAACAGGTACAACGTTACCCTCTTCATCAAAAACTTGGGTCATACCAATTTTTTTACCAACTAATCCATAATCTTTAGTGTTTGTAGCCATTTTATTCTCCTTAAGCACAGTAACCTCTATGGATCGAGGCCTTCATGCAGGCGCATAATAATAGCACGTCATAACATTTAAGGAAAATTAAGCTTTAGCTTTTTCTATCAATTTTTCAATCTTTGATTGATTCTCGATATAGTCCTTGAACGCCAGCTGTACAGGCAGGGGCAAGTCAATCAGAGAGTAGCTTTTAGAGTCAACAAACATCAGCTGTTGTTCTCCTTTGCCCACCACATCTTCTTGCATATCCATAATACGGTGCTCAAGAGTGACAAATTTACGGTTAAAGTCAGCAATGCGAATTTGAACTGTTACTTCGGTAAATTCATTGATTTCTTTGAGGAATTTATGCTCAAAGCTGCGCGTCAAAATCAAAAATTCTGAGGTTTTAGGGTCAAAATCAGGCATTGTCAGCATGAAAAAAAGCTCGCGCACCTTGCCAACCCACAATGCATACATCGCAAAATAAACATTACCGACAGAATTTGTATCTTGGTAAGTCGGAATAAACTGGTGTACAAACCAAGGCGCATTATAGTAACAACCTTTGATGCCTACCTGCTTTGCACCTGCTGGTAAATTAGCTATCTCAACGGCATCGCCAACTTGAGATTTAAATTGGGCAATTTCTACTACTGATCCACTACTTACAAGAGGAGTTTCAGGCTTAGTTGCTTCAGGCTTATAATCGCTTTCTTTGGTGACAGTAAACCAGGCATAAACAAAAGGTAGTACTGAGCCAATGGCCATGACAGATTGGCTTTCACTGAAATAGCCGATGCCAAAAATGGCAATTGAAGTAAGGGCTGTAGAAAAAAGTTTTAATCCAGAAAAACTTTTCGTGTGTTCAAGGTCATTAAAGTTGCGGTAGAGAGTAACAGCGTAAACAACAAAAAACGAGCCATAAAATGCGGTGTAGTATTCAAGCTCAAAACGGAAAAAATCAATGATGCGTGGATCAAAAATGGCGATGAATTTACCCAGCTCAGCAAAATGTAGAGTGAGTAGAGACACTGACATTGAAGCAAAAAGCCAAGGGATAGGTGAGCTTACTAGCTTGATTGGAATAAAAGAAAAGATTATGTTCTTGGAGTTTTGAAGCTGCGCTTCAGAATACCAACGATAGGCAACGTAAGCGCTATCAAAAGTGGACAAAGCAAAGCATGCCACCATGACAAGATAGACTCCCAGCAAAGCTTGATATTGAGAAGCTTGACTAAACACAGTTGTAATAATGGCTTTAGCTGAGAACAGTAAGCTTGCAGGGTCTAGATTAGACAAGCTCTGTAACAACTCAGGTTTAAATTCAAGCACATGTTTATAACAAGCAAGCGCGACTGTACCTTGTACTAATAGAATCAAGCAAAAAATCACAGCACCAATGGCATAAGCAGCGCTAATCGATAAGCCTTCTTTTTTTATTTGTACAGTTCTTTGCCAGTGCTGTATATCAAGCCAAGGACCACAAAGAAAACCAACCAAAAGGTAAATGTAAAAAGATAGTTCTGAAAAACTATTTTGAAATTTATAAAGTGGTTGGATGAGATTTACTTGGTTTAAAAATGCAAAAATCCCGGTATTGATTTCAAGCTGAGCTTTGACTACATCAGTGTCAGTAACTAGGCTTGCTGAAAAAGGTGCTGCAGAGCTAAAAAGGGTCGAGTTCACCAAGGACACAATACATAGCAAAACCACAAGTCCATAGACGGCATGGCTGTATTTGATTTTTTTGATAGAAAACTCTTCTCCTAGAAAAATAGTGGCACCGATCAAAACCGCTGCTACCAAAATAGACAGCACTCCTAAAGGTAGCGCAATGTATTTAAGTACTGCATGCAAAGTTAAAGTCACAGCCAAAAACTGAAAAAGATAAATTGCAAGGCTGAAATTTTTGCTTTTGTCCAAAACAAAATTTTCAAATTTACCTGCCTGATTAAAATTCTTTGCTACTAAAGCAACAAGAAATCCAAAAAGTCCTAAGCCAAAAGCATCAATGATGGCGAATTTAACCAGCTTATCAAAGCCGTACTGAACAGCTATTTGCACAGAGAGAAAAGTACCTAAGCCCCAAGTCCAGGCAAGAGCAACGGAATTCCCCCACAAAAAAGTTTTTAAAGCTTGAAAAAGACTCACACGGATATTTTATCAGTTCTGGAATAAAGGTAATTTATCAATTTCAAGGGAGCCATCATCTGAAATAGCATCTTTGACCCCTTGTTGGTCTATTTGCTTTTTGCTGAAGCCAAGTTTTTTGGATTTATTGGCTTGTAATTGGTTATTAATAGCCCTTGCTCTTTGTAATACTGAGTTAGGTAAGCCAGCGAGCTTAGCCACTTCAATACCATAACTTCTATCAGCAGAACCCTCCACTACTTTATGTAAAAATCCAATACTACCGTTTTCTTCGCTAACTAAAACTTGGTAGTTTTTAATACAAGAAAAAACATGCTCAAGTCCAGCAAGCTCGTGGTAATGAGTAGCAAAAACCACTCTGGGCTTGATCTCTTTTGCTAAAAACTCAAGAATAGACCAGGCTATAGCGACGCCGTCATAAGTACTAGTACCACGCCCTATTTCATCAAGAATAACAAAGCTGCGCGGGCTGGCTCCATTTAAAATAGTGGCAACTTCTTCCATTTCTACCATAAAAGTGGAGCGTCCGGTTGCAATATCATCGCTAGCACCGATACGCGTGAAAATCCTGTCACAAAGACCAATGCGCGCGCTTGAAGCTGGCACAAAAGATCCAATTTGGGCAAGCAGAATAATCAAAGCATTTTGCCTCATGAAAGTACTTTTTCCTGCCATATTTGGTCCTGTTAAAAGCATGATGGGTGCTTCTGTTGCTTCAAGGCAAATATCATTGGGTACAAACTGTCCTAGCTTCAAACCTGCTTCCACAACTGGATGACGAGCGTCATTAATAACAAGATCTTGAGATTTATCAAGCACTGGTCTAGTGTAGTTTTTCTCGCGAGCTAGTAGAGACATTGACAAAAGCGCATCAAGCTCTGCCATATGCATGCCGATTTGTTTAATCAAAGCAGCGTCCTGAGCAAGTTTTTTACGTAAATCATCATAGAGCTTATATTCAAGTGCGTTACGGCGAGCTTCTGAGTTAGTGATTTTTTCTTCAAAGTCTTTAAGCTCTGAGGTGATGGCACGCACAGTGTTTACCATGGTTTGTTTGATGATGTAATTTTCAGGCAGCTTTGCTTGGTTGATTCTTGATGTCTCGATAAAGTAACCATGCACCTTATTAAAAGCAACTTTGAGATTCTTGATATCAAGCTTGGATCTTTCCTGCTCCTGAAAATTATTCAGCCAAGCTTGAGAATCTTCAACCAAGGACACAATCTCTTGCAGCTCAGCATGGTAATGAGGGTTGATAACAGAACCTTCGGTGATATTAAGCGGTGGATCCATTACAACCGCATCTTCAACTTGCCGGATGAAATCTGGCACTGCTTGTGGTATTGCTTTGAGACTTGTGATTAAGCCTGATTGCACAGATTGAAGCAAAAGTGATATTTCTAGCACAATCTCCAATGAACGCTTTAAGCTGTTGAGCTCACGCGGACTGATTAAACCTGAAGCTAGGCGTGATGACAAGCGGTCAATGTCATAGCTTTGCTGTAAAAGCTCATGCAATTGCATTGATAGACTTGCGTCTTGAAACAGCTCTTCGACAGCATCTTGTCTTGCTTGAATATGAGCCAGGTCATAGAGTGGTTGTTCGAGCCATGCTGCAAGCCGGCGGCGCCCTGGCTTAGAAGCGCTACGATCAATCACCGAGAAAAAAGATCCTTGGCTAGCTCCAGCAAGTGTTTTACTAAGCTCAAGATTGTTTCTGGTAACAGCATCTAAAAGCATATACTCACTGACATTGTAAGTTTTTATGACATCAAAACTTTTGGAGATTTTGTCAGCAAAGTCAATTGCATGAGTTTCTTTGAGGTATTCAATAATGGCACCTGCTGCAATCAAAGCTAAACCCTGGCAGCCTTCTAGGCTATCTTTGATTAAGGCGTCGACAGATTTAATCTCAAACACCGAGCTGATATTTTGCCGAGCTAAATCCAAGTCAAAATTTTCTTTAGCGTAAGCAGAAATGTTTTTGCAGTTGATATCAAACAAAAGCTCTTCTTCTGCAGCGATCTGACCACTTTGTTTTTTTGCTTTCTTTGCTGGTATTAAAACTTCTGCTGCTTGAATGCGAGCAAGTTCTTGTGTCAAAAATTTTTCTTTGATTTCACTTACGTAAAACTCACCGGTTGAAATATCGGTGTATGCAAGCCCAAAATTTTCTTGTTTTTTATCGGCGTAAATAGCGAGTATGAAATTATTACGGTAGCTTTCAAGAAACTCAAGCTCATTAATAGTGCCAGGAGTATAAACTTTGGCTATCTCTCTAGGTACTAAACCTTTACAGGTTTTAGGGTCTGCCATTTGCTCGGCGACATAGACCTTGTAATTTTTCTCGAGTAGTTTTTGGATATAAGGCTTTACCGCTTTAGCCGGCACTCCAGCCATAGGTAAGCGCCCTCCTGGATAATTATTCTCAGGTCTAGCTGTCAGAGTAATTTCAAGCTCCCGAGCTAGCAGCTCGGCGTCATCAAAAAAAGCTTCATAAAAATCACCCATGCGAAACAAAAGTACAGATTTGCCTGTTAATTTTTGTCTTTCAGCTAAATATTGACCAATTACAGGGGTGAAATCAGCAGGATTTAAGTTGTAGACATGCATTTGGGGAGATTATAGCT
>CAWUIS010000122.1:0-5517 GCA_963922625.1 uncultured Candidatus Melainabacteria bacterium
CTACAACTAGGTTGCCTGAAGCAATAGGCTTATCGCCTGGTGCCATCAATGTGATTTGTGAATCCATCAATAAACCCAGCGGCAAAATGCCACCTGATTCTAGTTCTATAATTTTTTGCAGCGGCATATGAACTGATTTAAACTGCGCTGTAAGCTCAACTGGCAAATCTGTTAATAAATCATCATTCATATCGCTTTCTTCGGTAATATCATCTAGCTCTAAATCATCATAGTATAGTTCTGCGTAGTTTGGATTATCTTTGGCAGGTAAATCTAAGTTGATTTCTAAGCTATCTATCTCATTTTTATACCAGACGAAATAACCAGTATTACTGTTCTCGAAAACTATTAAATCATCTTTTTCAAGCCCTTTAATTTCACTTATCTTAAGCTTACTTTTGCCAACAGTAAGGTCTATTGGTACTGAAATATTCAAACCAGATGCAATTTCCCTAAAATCATAGGTGTTTTTTGTTTTTAGAGAGCTCGGTCCAATACCTGGCGGTACACCAATAGCTATAGAACCAATTTCTTTGTTTTCAAGTTCTATAACCCAAATCAAATACAAATAAGTGCCACGGTTTTGCGGGCCAGCAAGGCGCCAATAATCTTTCCAGTAATTTTCCAGGCTAACAAAAAAATTCTCAAAGAATGCAAATTCTAGTTTTGTGAGATTTTTAAGACTGAATACAGCCTCATCACTTTGCCCCAATGAAGATTTCAAAAGAGAGGCGATAAGATCCTTATTTAAACGAAATTGTCCTTGTAATTGGCTGTCTGTGTCCCATTCAGAGACAAGTCCCTTCCAGGCTTGGTCTTTAATATCCTTGCTAACAGCGATTAATCTGCTTTTGGTATCTAAACCCCAAAAATCATTTACTAGCTCATGAATTTTATATTCTGCTTCAAACCACGGCAAAATATCATCAACGCCTAAAAACCTTGATTGGTTCATCTCAAGACCTAATAATTCAGCAGTAGTTTTGATTTTCAGCTTCACCAAACAATCAGCGGATTGTTAAAATCCGCAGCCTAATTATTATCTGCCCATTAAGAGCTTCTAAGATGCACACACTAAAGTGAGGTTTAGATGATGTTTAATGATCGTCGTGCAAAAGATGCTCAGCATGTTGCACGGCACCACCGATATAAACGGTAGATAGAATCGTAAAAATGAAAGCCTGAAGTAAGCCCACAGCCATTTCAAAGCCTAGAATAGCTACTGGTAATACCAAGGCAACTAAGGCAATGAATGTAGCGAGTAAAGTCTCTCCCGCGACGGTGTTTGCAAAAAGTCTTAAAGTCAAAGTCAAAGGTCTGACAATCAAGTCCATTAATTCAATCAAGCACATCAAGTTAAGGCTAATGCCTTTTTTGCCAAAGTTGATCGGCAAGAACATTTGGATGTACTTAAAGCCAGCAACAGCAACACCAGTAAAGAAATAAACAACAATGACACAAACCGACATAGCTGCTGGAATATTAATATCAGCACAAGGGCTAGCACCATGCCATGGATGACCATGCGCAGCATGATGAGCACCATGTTCAGCAGCTTCGTGACTAGGAAGTTGAGGCCACCATTCAAACATCGAACCCATTTTCCAAGGAAGCAGTCCGGCATAATAGCTCACTAAAATGAAAAGAAAAATCGAACCAATAAAGAAGACGTAGTTATCACCACGTTTACCAATCTGGTTTGAAGTCAGTGAGCGAATAAAACCAAAAATGCCTTCAGCAAGATGCTGCTTAACACCATATTTAGAAACTTCAGAGCTTAAACCAGAGCCTAGCACGATGGCAACTAACAAAATTAATGCCATACAAGCCCAAGCAAAATATAAAGTATCAATATTGACTGTATTACCGAGAATCTCTGACGTGATGTGATGCATAGAAAAAACCGCTCGCTATTAATATTAGCTGATATAGAACAAATGCAAACAGGGCAGCGTAGAGATTTAGCGTAAATTTTATTATAAGAACAGCAATTGCAATACCAGCCAAGGCTACCCTCAAGCCAGAAAATATCGAGACCAGAATATTGACCTGCTTGGGATTGACACCAGGCATTTGTAAGGCTGAAAAATTCACGAACAAAAGACGTAAATATACATTAAAAACGAGGCTCGCCAGGAAAAAAGACTCCGCAAAAGCTTTATCAAAGAACAAAATAAGCAAAGCAATAGCTAAAGCCACATAAGTATGAATATTGACAACAGCTTTATTTTTCATTACGGGCAATCACAATGCGGCTTTCAAAATCATTTTTTTCGAGGCTGATAATGTGCCAGCCTGTTTTCTGCAACAAAGCTTTTAGCTCATCATCTGGATAATAGCGCAAGAACATACCATCACGATACTGATCTTTATACTGATGCGTGCCATCTTCTAGCACATCGTAAGTTCCTTTTTCGCCAGTTGCTACTTTATCAAAGACTCCAAACATAATGCCTCCAGCTTTGATACAGCCTTTGACATGCTTTAAAAATTCTTCACCGCGCTGATAATCTAAATGCTCAAAAGCAGCGTTGACAAGCAAAGCATCGAAATGATTTTCAGGGAAATCTAGGTTCATCATGTCACCTGTTTTAAATTCAACTTGAGCATCTGGTCTTTCGGCTTGGACTTCATAAGCAAGCTCGATAGCCTTTTGTGAGATATCAATCCCTGTTGCTTTAAGACCATGCTCTGCCATATAAAAACTTAGCCAACCTGAACCACAAGCTATGTCGAGAATATTTTTACAATCGTGCTCTTTAAATTTTTCTGGAATTGAAGGTATGTAGGTCAGTGCATCTGGAATCTTGGTAGATGCCTTACTGACTCTTGACCAGGCAGCATCCCAGAATTCTATATTTTTTTGATATCTATTTTCGCTTACAAGCACGGGTGCTATTGTACTTCATATGCGCTGGCTCAGGTCCTTATTACCAGACCCAATACTTGCAATTAATGTATTGCTGATACTTTGTGTTAGCTATTTGACTCTCTCATCGGTTGTGGGAGGGCGTTTTTTCCTCAAACAAATTATTTTTTCTTTGCTTGCAGTTGTAATTGTTTTTGTTGCTTATAAAATCTTTGATTTAAGTTTTTATTTTCGCTATTCATTACTGATTTATTTTTTGAATATTGCTCTGCTTTTAGTATTGAAATTTTTTGGACATACAGTCATGGGCTCTCAGCGCTGGCTTAAACTTGGACCACTTAGCTTGCAGCCAAGTGAAATCGCCAAGGTTGCTTTGATTATTTTCCTTGCAGCTTGGCTCTCTAAACACCCCATAAGGAACTACTGGGATATTTTCAAAAGCTTAGCTCTAGTAGCTTTGCCAGCGGCTTTGGTTCTTGTGCAGCCAGACCTGGGCACGACTTTGGTTTACATAGCAATCTCTTTTGGTATGTTGTTTTGGGCTGGCGCCAAAATCATCGAGCTTTTGATTTTGGTATCGCCTTTAGTGACAGCAATACTATCTTCTTTTGGCTATAAACTCATGAGCTATGAAACAGCGCATCTCAATTTCAGCCTTACTTTGCCAGCAGTAATTTTTCTTGTTGCACTTTTTATCGCAGTGAGTTTTTATTACAAAGCATGGACTTCGCCTTGGTTAAGCTCAGGAGTTTTTGCCTTATTCTTTTTCAATTCAGTGGTAATTGTTTTTAGAACTCTTGCTTGGGGACTTCTGCGTGAATACCAACAAAAAAGACTAACTATTTTTTTGGATCCCTACGTTGACCCTCTTGGTGCTGGCTATCATATTATTCAAAGTTTGTATGCCATTGGCAGCGGTGGCATTTTTGGTCAGGGTCTTAAAAACGGGGACTTAACCCAAGGACAATTTGTACCAGAACAGCACACAGATTTTATTTTTTCTGGTTTAGGCGAAGAGCTAGGCTTTATTGGTAGCTTTTTTTTATTGGCTCTTTTCACTTGGCTTTGTATCAATATCATTGATAGAGCAAGAGCGAGCCAAGACAAATTTGTTGCACTACTTGCTATAGGTATTTTTTCAATGTTTATATTCCATATCTTTATTAATATTGGTATGAATCTAAGCTTGATGCCGATCACTGGAGTGCCTTTGCCTTTTATGAGTTATGGTGGCAGTGCACTTTTGGTGGATATGTTTTTAGTGTCTTTGCTCATCAAAGGTTTTAGCTCTAAAACGAGGATTGCTTAAATGGTTGAATCTTTAGATATGCGTGGTGTTGCCTGCCCAATAAATTTTGTGCGCAGCAAAATCAAGATCGATACGATGCAACCTGGTGAGGTTCTAGAGATACTTCTTGATGATGGAGAGCCTATTGAAAGCGTTTCACTTAGCATGCAAGAAGAGGGGCATAAATGCCTTGAAAAATCACAGCTTGAAAATCACTGGAAATTAGTTATTGAAAAAATTCTTTAAAGACTGCTCGTCTTTATTATCATCCTCAGGGTTACTAAAAAGTTTTTCGAGCTTGACTTTGTCTTCAACCGACTTTGCAATATAGCCAGTCATCATGGCACTATACAAAAGATTATTGAGAGAGTTTTTGTTCATAGACACTGTTGTCACAGCTAACTCGTCAGGCATCTGTCCCAGAAGACAGAAAATACTAGTATCAAAAAATTCTTTGACATCAGCACCAATATTGTCAGCGACATCATTAAGTTGCTCGCTGTTGTTATGGTGAAAATACTCAAAAATTGAATTATTTCCATCTAGGTCTACTGAATCAGTTTGAAAAAAACGTTTGTTATTATGTTTCATTTTGAAATTTTTAATATACTAACATGCACTGGCTTCTGCTGTAGCAGATTTAGTCACAATTTTCAGAAAACTATCCGCCTTTAGCGAAGCACCGCCAACCAAAGCCCCGTCAATATCGCTCTGGTTGATGATTTCTTCGATATTTTCAGCTTTCACAGAACCACCGTATAAGATTCTGATTTTAGCTGCAGCTTCTTCATTAATGATTTCTGCAAGCTTGTTCCTTATGAGCTTAATGACCCTATTAGCCTCGGTGGCATCGCAGGTCTTGCCAGTACCAATTGCCCAAATAGGTTCGTAAGCTATCACAATCATGCCAGCAATATTAGTAAAACAAAAATTGCCTTGTTTAACTGACTCAAGCGCTGAGTCTATTTGATTGCTGACATAATCATCGGTTTTGGCAGCATCACGAATCGCCTCTGGCTCACCGCAGCATAAAATCACAGGTATATTTGCAGCAAGAGCTGTTTTTAACTTGGCAGCAATGATCTCATCATTTTCTTTAAAAATTTCTCTTCTCTCAGAGTGTCCAACTAATACAGCGTCAACTTCTAGCTCTTTGAGCATATTTGCGTTGATCTCACCGGTGTAAGCACCTTCTGTGTATTGAGAAATATCCTGCGCCGCCACTTGCAGTCCTGATTCAGACTCGTTTCTACAGTTAACTGCTGTCTCTATTGAAGTAAAACTTGGAACAACCATGATATCTAGCTCTTTAGAAAGAGAGGCTTTGATCTCAGGGCAAACTTGTTGTGTGAACTCTAGT
>CAWUIS010000123.1:0-5509 GCA_963922625.1 uncultured Candidatus Melainabacteria bacterium
CTACTACAGCAAACTTTGCTGATCTTGCTGCTGTTGCAGCTAGCGTAGAAGCTGAAGATATCAATGGTTTAATCGAAGGTTCTCAAATTAATGGTGACCTTATTTTATCAAGCATTAATGAGATAGCTGATGTTGATACAACAACTATTAGTCCAACTACTGGTCAAGCTCTTGTATGGAACGGAAATAGTTCTCAGTGGGAACCAGGCAGTGTTGGACTAGGATCGGTTTCTAATGGTCATGCTTTTTTTGTTACAAAGACTTCAACCCAATCTATTCCTAGCGACATCGACAATCCAACAATTCTTACTTGGGAAGCAGAATCTTTTAATACAACTGGAGCTGATATCATCACCACCAATAGTTTTCAGCCAACAATCGCTGGTACTTATCTTTTTGTGGCTTCAGCTTATTACCCTTCTGTCGGTTCTTACAATGGTCATAAACGTATAGGATTATTAAAGAACGGTTATCGGTCATGTCACACCTTTGAAGCTGATTCGGGTGATTACACACCTACGGTAAGCTGCTTATTAGAACTAACAACAAGTGACGTAATTACTGTATTTGTTAACCAAAATAATGGTTCATCTAGAGATATTTCTTTCGATGGCGCTATCACATATTTCAGTGGAACTTTAATAAACCCAACAACTACTGTTGCAAACTTGTCAGATCTTTTGGATGTTAGCGGCAGCACCCCAAGTGACGGTCAAGCCCTTGTTTGGAATAATGATAATTCTCAGTGGGAACCTGGCAGTGTTAGTGCTGGAAACGGTGATATCGCTTCTGCTCTTCAAAAAGGATCTGTAGTGTTCTCTGATGGCAGTGCTCTCTCTGAAGATAACGCCAATTTATTCTGGGATGAAACTAATCAAAACTTAGGTGTTGGTACTAATACTCCTTCAGCGAAACTTGAAGTTCATGGTTCAGCAATAATTGGTTACCCTGAAATTTTCTCTACGGCTATTGGTCAAGGTGCTGCTGCTAATAACAACCGTGAGCATTTAGTTGCTATAGGCTATCTCGCTGGGCAAAATAATACCGGTTGGGGTGTTACCGCTCTTGGAAACTACGCTGGACAATTTAATAACGGCGGATCACTTGGTGTTTTCCTTGGTCGTTATGCTGGACAGAATAATACCGGGAATGGATCTACATTAGTTGGTCATACTGCAGGACAAAACAACACTGGTGATTATACTGTTGCAGTTGGACGAAGAGCTGCAGACCATAATACCGGCTGGGGTTTAACTGCTGTGGGTAATCACGCTGGTGAATATAATACCGGTGGAGATGCTTCTGTTACAGTTGGTCGTTATGCTGGTTACAGAAATACAGGAAATGGATCTACGTTAATTGGACGTGCTGCAGGTGAGGAAAATACTGGTGACTATCTAAACGCCTTTGGTTATGGCGCTGCACAGTACAATCAAGGTAATAATGTCGATTTTATTGGTAGAGAAGCAGGACTGAATAATGTAGGCGATTCAACAGCTGCTATTGGCATTTACGCAGCACGAGATAATAGTGGTAGCCATGTCAGCGCAGTTGGTGACTCAGCGGCACGAAATAATAGTGGAAACGTCGTTAACGCCATGGGTTACTTAGCAGCAAGATATAACCAAGGAGATCACGTCATAGCCATCGGAACTGAGGCTGGTGAAAATCACGGTACCGGCGACCAGGCAATTTTAATTGGCTATCAAGCTGAAGCTGCTGATGCTAATGCAAACAATCAAGTAAGCATTGGAAATACTATTTACGGCAATACCTCGAGTAAGAGAATTGTTATTGGTGATGCTAACGCAAACCCAGGTGCCACTTTACAAATTGGTAATGCTATTGCTCCTTCTTTCATTGATGGTACCAATGATTTACTTGTTGCTGATGATGTTGAAATTGACAGTGATTTATTTGTTGGTGGACAGGCTACAGTTAGCCGTAATTTATATGTTGGTGGACAGGCTTTCATGATAGATCCTGTTCTGCAGAAAGCTCCTGCATCTTCAACCGAAGGTGGTCAGATTTATTTTGAGGGTGCTGGCAGCTACCATGACGCCTATATAGATAACTACTTGGGTAAGCTGAGACTTGTAGTAGATGGAGATTCTAGAGCAGAAGCTAGCTCCACTGCCTTTGTTACGTACGTAAATACTTACACTCCTGGTGGTGTTATTTACGTTACATCTGATGCAAGGTTGAAAAATATTCAAGGCGATTACACCAGAGGCTTAGATGAAATTACGGATATTAATCTTGTTAATTTCAATTATAAATGCGACAATCCAAAAGATTATTCATGTGATACGACTTACACAGGTGTAATTGCACAAGAGGTACAAGAAGTTATTCCTGAAGCAGTTGAAGTCGATGATGAAGGCTATCTGTCAGTAAAAAGTCAGACTATTTTCTACACTATGCTGAATGCTGTAAAAGAGTTGAATACTAAAAACATAGAACTTAATAATCAGGTTGAATCATTGGAATCTGAAGTTGAGTCTCTTAAAGCTCTTGTCTGCCTAGATCATCCAGAAGCTTGTAAATAAGCTTAATCAAAGTTGACTAATCAAAAACCTCTTTTGCATATATAAGGCAAAAGAGGTTTTTGTACTATAGGCTTGCTGAGAGGTATAATGTGTTTTATGTCCAAAGAAATAATTTCTAAATCTGCAATTGAACTAAATAAGGCATTTACAAACAAAGAGCTAAGTGCTGAAGAAATAACCCAAGCTTTTCTTGGACGTATTGAAGCACTAGATAAAGGAATCAATGCTTTTATCTCATTAGATGCTGAACGAGCAGTTGAGATAGCAAAAGACCAGGATAAGCAGCTTGCAGCAGGTGTTGCGCTGGGTAAACTTGCTGGTGTACCTCTTGGGATCAAAGATCTGATTAATTATCAAGGTACAGAAACAACAGCAGGCTCGCGTATGCTGAGTGGTTATAAATCTAGTTTCAATGCCAGTATCACTAGCAAGCTTTTAGAAGCTGGTGCAATCCCACTTGGTAAACTGAACCTAGATGAGTTTGCTATGGGCTCATCAAACGAGACATCAGCATATGGTACCTGCAAAAACCCATGGAACACACAATGTGTCCCGGGAGGCAGTTCTGGTGGCTCTGCTGCAGCTGTTGCAGCACAAATGGTACCACTTGCCTTTGGTACTGACACTGGTGGATCTATCAGGCAACCTGCTTCGTACTGCGGTATTACTGGCATGAAACCAACATACGGACGTGTGTCACGTTACGGGATTGTTGCTTTTGCTAGCTCTCTGGATCAAGCTGGACCTATGACTATGAATGTTGCAGACAACGCTTTAATGCTTGAAGCTATGTCTGGGCACGATAGCAAAGATAGTACTTCAATCAACGAGCCAGTACCTAATTACTTAGAAGAGCTTGATAATGGCTTTAAAAAAACTGGGTCTCTAAAAGGTACCCGCATCGGTATTGCACCAGAGTTTTTCATCGATGCTCTAGATGCAGATGTAAAAGCGTCTGTGGATGCTGCTATCAAAAAATACCAAGAGCTAGGAGCTGAAATAGTAGAAATCAAACTCGACAAAATCAAATATGGTCTACCAACCTACTATATTATTGCTCCTTCTGAAGCTAGCTCGAATCTTTCTCGTTACGATGGAGTCCGTTTTGGTTACCGTGATATGCAAGCAGAAAGCCTCAAGGAGCTTTACCCAAATTCGCGCTCCCAATTTGGCTCAGAAGTAAAACGACGTATCATGCTCGGTGTCTATGCTCTAAGCTCTGGTTACTACGATGCTTATTACAAAAAAGCTCAACAAGTTAGAGCTTTGATTGCCGAAGATTTCAATAAAGCTTTTGAAAAATGCGATTTAATATTAAGCCCTACGGCACCTGCACCAGCTTTTGAATTTGGTGCAAAATCAGATCCAATTTCAATGTATCTCTCAGATATCATGACAGTTACAGTCAACCTTGCTGGCTTACCTGCCATATCAATCAATTGTGGTTTTGATAAGCGCAATATGCCTATCGGTATGCAGCTGATAGGACCAGCTCTTGAAGAATCAAGAATTTATAATGCTGCTTATGCATTTGAAACTAGCAGCGATTTTGTCAAAGCACCTGACTTGAGTTCAAGCCTTGCAGCAGCATAATAAATTTTTACAAAGATGCTTCAAACTAGCATCACTCGGTGAAACTCTTTGTTTTCCTAACCCTATGGTGGGCTGCGTTATTGTTCATAATGACAAAATTATTGCCGAAGGTTTTCACCGAAAATTTGGAGAAGCTCATGCCGAAGTCAATGCCATAGAAGCTCTAGCAGTCTCAGAAGAAATTATCAAAGAGTCAATAATTTATGTTTCATTGGAGCCTTGTGCACACTATGGTAAAACACCTCCATGCTCTGATTTGATTATCAAAAAAGGCTTTAAAGAACTGGTTTATGCATGCTCAGATCCAAATCCCTTGGTTGCTGGAAAAGGCATTAAAAAAATCAAAGCGCAGGGTATTAAAGTCACTGCTCCTAGCGATTTAAGTCCAGAGCTAGTAAAGGAAGCTAGGTTTTTAAACCGGCATTTTCTCTATTTGCAATCAAAGCCTGAGTTGCCTTGGCTCACTGCAAAAATTGCACTAACTGCAGATGGCAAAATGATCCCAGAGCCAGGCAAGCCAAAACAAATTACCAATGAAGAATCGCGGCGGCAAGTTCATAGGCTCAGATCAACGCATCAGCTTTTGCTTACGAGCAGCAAAACGGTAATAGATGATAATCCACAATATAATGTCAGGTTCTCTCCTGAAGCGCTGGGGCTGGCAGATATCAAAGACCCTGATGTCGTCGCGCTCTATCGCCAAAATAATCTTCAAGACAAATTCACAAGCTACCAAGTTAAAAACTCACTGAAAGATTTTTTACTTGCAATGAAAGCTAAAGGCTACCAAAAAATCATGCTGGAAGCTGGTCCGAGGCTAACCCGAGCATTTAAAGAAGAAAACTTGATCAATGAGCTTATAACTCATCAAGCACAGCTTGATGGGGATGACCTCAGGGTCTAACTCAGGGTCCTTGACTCAGGGGTCGTGTCGTCAGATTGTCAGGTCTCTTTAATATAATGCACTGATCGCAGTTGAATCTTATTACATTTGGTCTCGTGACCCTTGCTTAGTAAGACAGCTTATTTTAAAAAAACCTGACAATCTGACGACACGACCCTGGTCTGACACAGCTTATTTTGAAAAAACCTGACAACCTGACGACCCTGATCTGACGGAAACGTTGAGCAAAATAATAGTGAACCTGGTATTATCTAAGTCTAATCAACAGGGAGGAAACAAACCTCTTTTAATTAAAAATGAGTAATGGAAACCATTCAAATCGAATCATCCGTCCGCCAGGGCTCTATTTAACGCCAGCACAAAGGGGAGTAATTCAGGTGCCAAGACCAGAGTTAGAAGTTCCAGCTCCGCCGCCCTTACTTACAGAGCTGCGTGATATACAGAATGTTCTTGCTGGAGCTCA
>CAWUIS010000124.1:0-5434 GCA_963922625.1 uncultured Candidatus Melainabacteria bacterium
CTCTTGATGAAAACTTGGCTCTTGATTTTATAAAAGACTTTAATTTTTCTAAGCCAATACCCGATTTGGTTCATAAAAAACTTTGGCAAAGGTTTAAAGAGTACCTTGTTATTGGTGGTTTGCCTGAAGTCGTAAAAACTTTTGTTGATTACCAAGAGGATTTGTTTGTAGCTATTGCTGAGTCCCGTAAAGTGCAAAATG
Source organism: uncultured Candidatus Melainabacteria bacterium (assembly GCA_963922625.1). Taxonomy (GTDB): domain Bacteria; phylum Cyanobacteriota; class Vampirovibrionia; order LMEP-6097; family LMEP-6097; genus CAWUIS01. The sequence goes on from CAWUIS010000124.1 coordinate 202, forward strand.
ACTTGATAGAAGGATACATCTCTGATATTGCAAAGCATTCAGGCAAAGTTAATGCTATGCATATTGAGAGAATTTGGCGCAACGTCCCATTGCAATTGAGCTCAACTCATGATGGCTCAAGTAAGCGCTTTGTTTTCAAAGATGTAATCACAGGGATCAAGTCTTATACAAGAATGGTCGGAGCTTTTGATTGGCTTGAAAGTTCTGCTTTGCTGATTAAAATTCCAATTGTTAATCATGCCGATCATCCTTTACTTGCTTACAGTAAGGAAAATATTTTTAAAATGTTTTTGTTTGACTCCGGTTTGTTAGGGGCCTTGGCTAAAATTGATCCACAAATTGTCTTGGACTATGGTTTTGGTACTTACCAAGGTTATTACGCTGAAAACTTTATTGCTCAAGAGTTAATTAATATAGATGGAAGGCTGCGTAATTTTTACTCTTGGGCGGAGGGCAAAGCAGAAATTGAATTTTTAAGATCATATGGTAAAAATATTATTCCATTGGAAGTAAAGTCTGGTTGGGTTACAAAAGCAAAAAGCTTGACTAGTTTTATTCAAAGATATAAACCAGAGCTTCAAGTTATTTTTAGCGCACAAAACTTTTCTTTCGATGCTAAAAAATCTTTGTATAAAGTGCCACTTTATTTACTTAGAAGTTTTGATAATTATTTGAAATTGCAACGATGCAATTAGCGTTATGTCTGTTGGTGAAAGCCTTATTTTGAAAAAGTCCTGACAAACCCAACCCTATGTTACATTTGCTGTTATTTTCTTCGAAATGAACCGACAAAATTAGGATCTTCTGAATCTTTGTCTAGGATTATGTTCTTGAGCCTTATTATTATGCTGTTCTTTCAAAGCCTCTGAAATAAGAGTGTTTAGCTCTTCAGTTGTTTTACCTTCAACTTCTATACCAAGTTTTTCTGCAAAAGCAGCTAGGGCCTCATCTCGAGATTCGAACTTTGGTGCTTCATATTCTGAAATATCGATACTAGCTTCAGAAAGCCTAGATTGAACCTGTCCTTTTACTTTTTCAGAAATTTGAGCTTTTTGAGCTTGAATCTCTGACTGGATATCTTGTTTTGATAAGTCGCCATTTTGAAATTTAGTTTTAATCTCTTCAATCTTTCCTTGCAAAGTTGTTTTTTGCTCAGAATCCATGAAATTATTCATTATTTGTTTTTTTATAGCCAGCTTCGAATCTCTTCTTGGCCTCTTAGCCTCGATCCTACCATTATGTTCAATCACGTTGCGCTCCTTTGTTATTAATTTCAAGGTCACAATTACATATTCAGTTTAAGGATCCATTAGAGCAAAAACCTTCAAAAATTTTTCTAATCTAGCTCTTAATTTTCAATTAACTTCAGTCTGGCTCTATGCAAGAAATCACGCTGATTGCTTAAAGGAGTTAAAAATGAGATTAGGAAGTATAGGAAGAGGAGCTGGAGCTCATAGATCAAATGCAAACATAAATGCATTTAAACCAGCTAAATTAAAAAAAGCTAGCGAACAATTATCCTCCGAACAAAAAAGTCAAATAAGGGCAAAAGTTAAACCACTATTTGAAAATGTGAAAGCAGGAAAAATGACAAAACCTGAGTTTAAAGCTGAGTTACAAAAATATATAAAGCAACTTGGTATAAATATAGGTGAAAAAGTGCAAACTAAGGCTGAAAAAACTCCTAAATCAAGAAGCGAATTAGAACTACACGAAGGAATAGTGCGTATTGCTCAAAACTTGGGCATCGAAATTCCTGAAGGTGCAACTCAAGAGGAAATCCAAGGACTGATAAGCTCAGCAATAAATGACAAAAAAGCAGATGTTTCTTCTGGGTTTGATAGGGTTACTGGAAACGGCAAGGCTAGATTATCCCAATTTATACAAGGCTTACCTGCTACAGAAATAAGCTAGTATAACCTTATGTTACAAAAATAACAACAAGACATTTGGTATTATTTATTTTATGATTAATAACTCAAGTCCTAAACCTATTGATGTTTTAATTGAAGCAGTTCGTGTCACGACTGATTCCTTGGGTACTACGAGTGACGGTTCCCCGCTGCATGAATTACAGGAGTTAAGTTATCTTAAAAAGAATGACCAGGATGAACCATTTCTTGCATTCCAGTTATCGGATCCAAGAAAAGTAGCGAAGCAGTCATTAAATAGTCAAAAATCTAAATCTATACCAAGAATGTTCTACGACGTCAGTGATAATCTAGTATATACAGGCAACGAGCATTTATCGAAAATTTTTGAGGGTCTTGCTATTCAAGCACAAAGATTCTTAAACGCAAAAGAAGCATTTGGCAGAATTTTTGAAACTCTGAAATTAGACCCTCAAAAATTTGCTTCATTTTTCACCCAATCTACTAACCCAGACGCTAAAGCCCAAGCTTAATTAGTGAGCTTATTCGGATTGCATAATCAATTGAGGTCGGGTTGTCAATTGAGGATCAGGGTGAAAATAATAGCTCTCGTTTTAGGCAAAAGAGGTGGGGACAAAGCAAAATTAAGAACCCTAAAGTCAGATGATCAAATTTAAAACTCTAATTTAATAAAATGGTGGACCCGAAGAGATTCGAACTCCCGACCTCCTCGGTGCAAACGAGGCGCTCTACCAACTAAGCTACGGGCCCTTATATTTGTAAAATCTGACCATAAATATAGCCAGACTTGAAAATATATCACGCTGGGAGGGGTGGATTTGAAAATATATTAGATGTTTTAAGAATAAAGGCTTGCTTCGATTTGTGCATCCCATTCACTTTCAGCAAAGATACTAAAGACAAACATCAATAATAAAAGCTCACGCAAACTTTTGTCTTCAATACCATCAGAGTCAGTGCTGTTACCAAAGGTGTTACTGACTTCACCTGCCAGTGCATCCAGGTCATCGGTGAAATTTTTGAGCTCTTCTAAGACTCCTAGCTCCGAATCATTATCAAGTTTGAGTTTGTCAAAGCTTTCACGTATCTGAGTACTTAAGTTTGACTCTGGTGCAAACTTGGCTGTGAGAAGATTGCTGTATTCTAAAAGGGCGTTTTTGGCGTTTTCACGTAGTATAAGATTTTGATCATCACCACCTTCAGAAAGATCTTGATCCTCAGGGTTTAGTTCAAGATTTTCATCTTCAGGGTTTAGTTCGAGATTTTCATCTTCAGGATTTAGTTCAGCATTTTGATCTTCAGGATTGAGGTCCTGAATTTGATTTTCAGCAGCATTGAGTAGTGCTTTAGCTTCTTGGTAGTTTTGATACGCTGTAATTAAAGCCTCATCATTCAACAAAGACTCAAATATATTGTCTAAATCTTCAGCTAGTTGTGTCTGTAATTCAGCTTGAGTATTACCGTCTAGGCTTGTTCCAAAACTTAGATGTTGGTTGATCCAGCTTTCATCCAACGCATTTACTTTTTCTCTTTCAGTATTAACCTTGTCCATCAAAGTCTGACCCATGGCAGTTACTAAATAAGCACTATTAGTTGGGCTGATGTCTATAGGTAGCTTGTCTTGTGTTGGATCATGATTTGCATGCGTTGTTTTTTTTCTTAGATCATGTTCTGCATTTTTCTTGGATGATTCGTAAAATTGAAAACCAAGCAATCTTGTTTGTGGGGAAGGATTCTCCTCGCTGCCACCAAACATATCAACAATGCCACTATAACTGTCTTCAATCATGGCATCGTAGCTATAAAAAAGTTTGTCAGCTTCGTTGTCATTCGGATCTACAGAATCTCTACCCTTGAGTATATCCTCGATACTTCTTCTATCTTCGATAATAAAAGTATTGTTTTCCTCATTAACTTTCATGATGACATTGCCATTTTCATCGAACATAGACTCTGAATCTTCACTGCCACCGTAGATAGTGTCTCCATCTTTGATCAAGTCAAAAATATCTTTGTCCATATTGATATTACTGAAACTACCACCAAGTAAGTCTATGAAATTATCAATGCCACCACCACTGAGGACGCTGCCATCGCTACCAAAACTTACGATTTCTAAAAGACTATTTTCAAGATCGTTGAGCACGTCTGTAAAATCCTCGGCCATGATAGATGTCTGACTTAAATTTTCTGTAAGCAGGTTTTGTTCTTCTACATGAACCTGTTGTATGTTTTTTGTAATATCAGCATCAAGCTGTTCTAGGCTCTCAGCAATAGAATCATTAATGTTTTTGAGCCTGGAGTCCATACTTTGAAAAGATACTCTTACCGTATCTGTGACACCATCAAGTCCTAGCTCTTCTCCGACAATATTGTTAGTTACTAAAACTTGCTCAGCGCCGCTTTCCTCATCAATGTAAACAAAAGTATTTGCACTGCCTTGATTGGTCGAGCTAACATAATCAAGACTGATGAGCGCATTGAGCGATTTTTCTTGTATCTCATTACTGATAGCAGCAGAGCTTGCACTCAGGTTTTGATCTATTTGCATGTATGAATTAGTGCAATATCTTTTTAAAGTTCTGTTAAGGATGCCCTGGAAACTTAGTTTTCAATCTTTTTTTAAGTCCTAAAATTTTTTGGAAGCTTGCTCTTAAAAGCTTTGGGGTAAAATAAATAATTCATAGATTTACTAACTTGTTAACTTAAAATCTCTTAATTTTTGCTAGAATGAGTGAAAGCACCTGGAGATTTTTTTCAAAAAGTATTAAAATAACTCTCAAGAGTACTTTGTAATGAGTGAAATGAACGAACAAACACAGAAACTTATAGAACAACCAAAACCCCAAAATTCACCGGTTAGCCAAATCACACAGCGCGAAACCGAAATTTTGAATTATATTAAAGAGGGCATGAGCAATTCAGAAATTGCAAAGCTTATTAGCCTTAGTTCTAAAACAATTGAAAATCATGTACGTAACATCATGATCAAACTTGATGCTAACAACCGTACTGAAGCTGTTGTTATAGCTCTAAGACAAGATTTAATCCAGATTTGATGCTGTTAGTGATTTAAGAAAGCTACTAATAAGTCTGATTTCTTCTGCGCTTAGTTTTTTGCCAATTTGGTATTCGCCCATAATACGTACAGCTTCCTCTAAGCTTTCAACATTGCCGTCGTGCATATAAGGGTAGGTGATGGCAACATTGCGTAAGAGTGGCACTTTAAATGCGTGCATATCGTTTTCGTCTTTACTGATATTAAAACGCCCATTATCGCTCTCGTGTTTTGCAAGTTTTTTCAATCCATTGGCACCCTCTTCTCTATCTTTGAAATAGTC
>CAWUIS010000125.1:0-5399 GCA_963922625.1 uncultured Candidatus Melainabacteria bacterium
TGCTGGTAATGGTCCTAACGCTCTGGCAATGGCTAAAAAACCAGCAACATTTACCAGACCATTTTATAAGTCATACTCTGATAACACTTGGTATTGGAGAGTCGCTGAAGGTGTACCTGGATCTCGTATGCCGCGCTGGAAGCTGAAGCTTGAGCCAGAACAAATGTGGTATTTGGTAGCTTACCTGAAAACTCTTCCTCAAGATAGGCCTGTATTAGAGCCTTACCAGTCAATTCATGATTTTGATTGGAATTCTCAGTCTGCTCTTCCTGGTCAAGTTCTTGATAGATACAAAGAAATTGGTGTAGAGAAGTCAACTGGTAACTACAAAGAAAATCCAGGTGGTCCTACTGGTACTGAGCTAAGCGGAGGTGGCGGTGGACACTAGTCTTATTACTGAGCTTGCTTTCCAAGTAAGTAATTTAATCGAAAAGATCTTTGTCAAAGAAGGTATTTTGATTTTCACCATTTTTTGTTTGATGGTTTTTGTATTAGCTTGTTTTGCAGCTTTTGGCGCTTGGCAAACTGGTCAATTTAAGGATATTGAATCATCGAAATACGATATGTTTGATGATCCAGTACACGATAATCTGGAATTTGTATAGTGAGAGGTCTTATTAAGTAGTATGAGCGAAGAAAAGCAACAATTAGATGAAATGTCACCAATCACTCCTGAGATTGCAAAACAGTTTGTGACTCCAACAGAGGAGTATAAAGTTCACCATAACAGACCGCCAATGTTCTTGATTGTGCTCTATGTTTTGGTGATTATTTGGTGTGGGATAAGTTGGATACCTTTTTATGGATATTAAAATGTTAGATAAGCGTAACGTCATGATTGTTTTCTCAGTATTTTGGGCTCTTGGATCAGCTCTCTGGTTTTCGCCAGTTTCAGCAATGGCACATGTGCATGCAGGTGACAATCCTGAATATAACCAACAGGTTGTATCAAGCTTGATAGCTCCTTGGTCACCAAATTCTGTGGATATGAAAAAGTGTCCTGATTTTAGATACCCATCACACAAACCTTCTATTGTGAGTGGTGAAAAAGTTTATAAATCTAATTGTTCTAGTTGTCATGGTTCTCCTGTAAACAAGTCAAGCGAGTGGGTGCAAAAATTAAGACAGTCAACTATCGCACAGCAATTTGAAGTGGTGTGTAATGGTGGTAAAGATCACGAGTTTAGATTTGACCTTTCTGTTGATGAGCGCTGGGATTCATTGATTTATATGAGAGCACAGACTCTTGGCTATTTTGCGGAAGGTACGGATGAGTACGCTGCTATAAGTTCAACTTTTGGTGGTAATTGTGCTGTTTGTCATGGTACCCGCGGTCAGGGTGATGGTAACTTATACAAGTCTTTATATCCGCCTCCAGCAAATTTCCAGATGTTTGAGAGGCTTTATAACCGTTCGGATGCAAACTTACATCATAAAGTAACTCACGGAATACCATGGACAGCTATGCCTGCATGGAAAAAAAGATATGATTTTGACAAAGATCAAAACTTTAGTCCTGAAATGATTTGGAAATTGATTCGTTATGTGAGACAGTTTTCATTTGCACAGGATATTGATCGACTTGATAAAGGTCGTCAAAACTTAGAAGACTACAAAAAAGAAATCGGAGAATCTAATTAATGTCATCAGAAATGAAATTTGAGCGTAGAGATTTTGTAAAAGCTTTGCTAGCAATTCCAGTAGTTGGTTCAATTGCTGCCCTTTTTATTTCTCCCTTTATCAGATACTTAAAGCCGAGTTCTGGTCCTCTTGCAACAGCAGAGATCATGAAAACTCCTGATAAACCACAACCAGTAAAAAGAATCGAGTTTGCAATTTCTGATTTTCCTACAGCTTGGTCTTTTAAGTATTTTATGTTTCAAGAGGCTAACCGTGAGTACACTTCAGTGAATGAGCAAATCAAAACTATTCCAGGTGCTGCTGTTAGATTACCTGGAGCTGAGCCTAAATTTGCTGTGTTTTCACGAGTTTGCCCTCACCTAGGTTGTGTTTTTAACTTTGTACCTGATGAAGCTGAGGTTGCTAAAGGCTATAACTATACTCCTAATCCTGGGCAGAAAGTTTTTGCTTGTCCTTGCCACCTTTCAGTCTATGATCCGGTTCAAGAAGATTCAAAAGGCAGAGGTAAAGTTGTTTCAGGTCCAGCACCACGTTCACCTTTTAAATTTAACTTCAATGTCGATAACTCAAAGCTTGTAATTGAGAGTCTTGAGTCTGGAGGTATTTCGTAATGATTGCTCAATATCTTAGTATTGGTCAAAAATTTGTCATGGACAAATTAAAGAATATTGATTTCTTTGATGAAACTTTTGTTGATAAGCAAAAAGAAAATGTTTGGTACAAACTAGGACCTTTGCAGTGGTTGTGTTGGATAGTTACTGTTGCTACTGGAGCGGCTTTGGTTGGTTTTTATATCCCAACAGCTGAACAGGCTTACGACAGTGTTATGAGAATTCAGCACGAAATTCCTTTTGGTTGGTTGGTTAGAGGTATGCACAAGTATGGTGGTGATGCTTTTATCATCATGTGTACCTTAAGAATCTACCGTATGTTTATATGCGCTGATTACAAAGGTAACCGTGAGTTTAATCTTTGGGCTTGTTTCTTTATGATGCTTTTGGGCTTTTATTCTGGTTTATCAGGCTATTTACTAATCTGGAACCAAAGAGCTTTCTGGGCAACTAAGGTATTTGCAACTTTCCCTGGCTATATGGACCAATTTGGTATCAACTTAGCTTTTCTTGGTGAAACAGTAGTTAATAAACTACTAGAGTGGGGTGTGCCAACAAGCTTGCCAGGTAAATCGGTCGCTGATGGTGGTGCTATTTTACTTGACTTAAAACTTCTTAACGAATACATCAACATGAATGTTGGTATGACGACTCAGCAAATTTTGCTTGGTGGTTCAGCTATTGGTCAAGCAACTATTACTCGTTTTTATTCTATGCATATGGCTCTTTCAACCATAGGTCTAATAGTAGTTGAGCTATATTTTTACAGCAACAAAAAGAAAAGATTCAACTTGCCTTGGTGGCCTGAAGGATTCTTGGTGATTGCCATGATTGCTGCTGCAGCTATGATTTTTCCTGCAGAATTTGGTTCATGGGCAAATGCTTCTGTAACACCGCTGCCGATTCTTTCAGATTGGTATTTCCTGGCTCTTTATCAAATGTACAAATACATCGAGCCGGTACTGGCTACTTTTGTGACGGTCTTGATTCCTGCAACAGTTTTGTTGGTTCCATTTTTTGATACTAGTAAAGATACTAAGTTTATTCATAGACCTTTAATTATGTCTATTTGCATAATGGGTGCAGTCAACGCAATTGTTTTTTCTGTTTTGATTATTCTTAATATTGCTGATATTAATACTGATCCTCCTTATTGGATTTTTGGTAGTACTGTTATTGTTGCTTTAGGGATATATTTTTCTCAGAAACGTCACGCCAAAATCAACCGTATTGGTCTACTTACAACATTCTTGGTATTTATTACTCTATATTTATTGAGAGTTCATACAGTACCTTATTTTGGTTTACCTCTAGAGTCTGCTTTAGATGGTACTTTCTTTGAGGATGGACCTTGGGGACGTAATTGGATATTTTATGGTGGCGCTTTCTTGCTAATGGTATTTTTGTATTTCTATGAAGAGTTCATGACTATGTCAAACTTTAAGCCTGAATACAAGCAAGTAAAAGGAGCCTCTGCTTAATGCCGGAGCTTGAACAAAACAAAGCTAAGCAGCCAAAAAAGAAACTTAATCTTTTTTACTGGATACCGTTTTTTGTTTGTATTTTTGCTATGACCGAATTTTTTGGTGGTTATAAATACATCGATGATGGTGAGACTATCAAAGCTTTGATTATGATTCCTGGGAGTATTTTTCTTGCTATTTTATGTCTTTCAATAATGGCGTTTCAGATTTACTCTGAAGAGAAAGAAAAAAATAATCTCAAGTCAGAATTTTATTTGTTCGAGAGAATTTACGCACTAACGAATCGAGGAAAAAATTATGGATAAACAGGAAATGGGTTTTAAAGAGCTTTTCCCCTTTGCACTAGCACTTGCTAATATTGGTTTTTTTGGCTTGATGTTTATTGGAGCTCACTATTTTGAATTAATGGGAGCCGATCCTATGTATTTTGATGATGGTACTCATAACAATATCGCTTATATCAATATACTCACTGGTCTTTTTGGATTTGAAATCGACCCTCTTGTTCAGAAAAAAATATCAACTGTATATTGGTCGCTTTGTATTGGGCTTGGTCTCATGTCGACTTGGTTCACTATAGTTTTTGCAAATAGAAAATCACTTCACGAAGTTGAAGTTACGGAGGCACGAGTTTAGATATGTTAACAGCAGTAGTTAGAGCTGGTCAGAGAGTGATTCTTAGAGTAGAAGATCTACTCAATAAGATTTTCACATCAGAAGAAAATATTTTGTACTATCACGGTGCAATGCCTAATTTTTTCATGTGGGGTCTTTTTCTTTCGGGCTTGCTTCTTTTTGTTTATTACATCCCAACTTTAGAAGGAGCTTATCAGTCTGTTGAGTACATCACAAGAAAAGTACCTTTCGGTGATATGATCCGCGGTATTCACCGCTATGCTGCTGATGGCATGATGATCACTGTGATTTTGCATGCACTTAGAGTCTATTTCACTGATAGATACAGAGAGTACAGAATCATTGCTTGGTACTCAGGTATAGCATTGGTTTGGATGATGCTTCTTATTGGTCTTACTGGCTATATTTTGGTTTGGGATGAAAGATCCCTTGCCATTGTGCAAAAATTTGAGAGCTTTGTTAGTGTAATTCCTCTTATTGGTCCAACACTTGCGCACGGTCTAATCAACGGTGATGTCATTTCTAATTACACTTTGACGATGTCATTTTTTCTGCATACCGGAACTTCATTTGCACTTTTGGTTATGCTTTGGGTGCACTATGTCAGAATTTCAAGACCTGTTGTAAACGTTACTTGGGCATTAGGTTGTTTACTAGGTGGAATCATTTTGGTTGTCTCTGGCATTGTTCCAGCGATGTCTGGTCCAGAAGCAAATTTGAATATTGAACCAAGTTGGTTTGATATGGATTGGTTTTATTTGTGGCTTTTTCCAGCAATTGATTTGCTTGGTAATGAGATCACTTGGCTATTGATTGTTGCAGCAATTACGATTACAGTTTTGCTACCTAATTTTGTTAAGGCTCATGATCATGAAGCGGCAGCTGTAAATGCTGATAAATGCGTTGGTTGTAAGCTTTGCTCTGTGGATTGTCCTTATGAGGCTATTCACATGGCACCAAGAACCGATGGTTCTAAGTTTAAAGAGATTGCTGTTGTTACAGATGAAAGATGTGCTGAGTGTGGTCT
>CAWUIS010000126.1:0-5382 GCA_963922625.1 uncultured Candidatus Melainabacteria bacterium
AACCGGATAGATTTAAAATCAACCCACTTCACCACACCGTGGGACTAAACATCTAGACGATTTTTTAACAAACCATGGTTTTCAAGATGCATCTAATAATTCGAAGCAGATTAGATCTTGGTGGACTAGGTGGCCGAATGCGAATGTAGCTATTGCCACTGGAGAAATTAGTGGTGTTTTTGTTTTGGATATTGATGGTGAATATCCAGAAGATTTTCCAAAGTTGCCCAGTTTAGCCTCAGTTAAAACGTCTCGTGGTGTTCACTATTATTTTTTCTATCCAGAAAAAAACAAAATCAAATCACGAAATAAGCTGAATGGGGCTGACATAGAAATTAAATCAGATGGAGGATATGTAGTCGCTCCTCCTTCAGTGCATCCAAGTGGGGGGCGCTATGAGTTTATTAATACATAATCCTTCGGAAGAGTTTTTAGATTATATTTCTGAAAAGAATTTTGTATCTGACAAATCTAATGTGGTTAGTTATTCATCCTTAATATCAGTTGAAGATGTGAAGAAAATGCTTGGCCGTTTAGACCCTGATATGTCTTACCTTGACTGGGTAAAAGTGGGCATGGCCCTTCATGCAGATGGTTTTGGTGTTGAGATTTGGGAAGAATGGAGTGAATGGGGATTTAAGCATAAAGAGGGTGAATGTAGAGCTAAATGGCAAACATTTTCTACCGGTGACGGTATTACTATCGCCACTTTAATCAAAATGGCAAAAGAAAAAGGGTACTCGCCAAATGAGAACAGACAAAAGCCTGCTTCTTTTATGATTAATCAACATAGCGATATAAACATGTATTCTTATGAAGAGCTTATTGGTATGCCACGTAAGAAGTACCTGATTAAAAATGTTATCGATCAAGGTGCTTTGAGTGTCGTTTATGGCCCTAGTAATTCTGGAAAGACTTTTTTAGCCATAGATATCGCCTTACATGTAGCCACGGGGAGAAGTTGGTGTGAAAGAAATACCAAACAAGGAAACGTAGTTTACATTGCCAGTGAGGGAGGTCTATCCATTGTTGACAGGTTGAACGCGTTTATAAGACAGCATAATTTAGATCAGCTTTCGAATATTTTTGTTATTCCGAAAACGGTCTTCTTAAATAAGGATCAATCTGAGTGTGAAAAACTACTCGCTAAACTAAATGAAGTTAATGACTTAAAACTTCTAGTTATCGACACTTTGGCAAGATCTATGGGTGGTGGTGATGAGAATAGTTCAATTGATATGGGCGCTTTTATCAGCCAATGCGACCAAATTAGACTAAATACCAATGCCCATGTCATGATTGTCCATCATTCAGGCAAAGTTTCTAGCAGTGGTGCTAGGGGGCATAGTTCTCTGAAGGCAGCAGTTGATACTGAAATTAAAATTTCCCAAAAAAATGGTTTAGTAGAAGCAAAAGTTGAAAAGCAGCGAGATGGGCAGACTGGCCATGAATTTTGTTTCGAGCTGAATGTTCACAACCTGGATTTCGATGAAGATGGAGATCCAATAACCTCCTGTGCGCTTCAAGAGACATTTGAAAAACCAAAGATTTCGAAGTTAAGAGGGCAAGCAGCTGCCTCTTATTCAGTGCTGAAAGAATTAATCGATGAAAAAGGCGAATATCAATTTCCAAAACATAAATCAGAAAAGCATCTATGCGTAAGTTTATCAGATTTTAAAGAGTGTTTTGAAAAGGCTAATATTTCTGATGCGGACAAGTCGGACAGCGTTCAAAAAGCTTTTACAAGAGCTAAAGCAAATCTTATACAGCTTGGCTTTATTGAGGTTTGGAAGAATTTTGTTTGGTTAAAAGACAAATAGGACATGTATGGACGGACAGTATTTCCATTTTTGCCGCAAGTACAGACATGACACCCCTCTTTAAGGGGTGTCATGTCTTGGTGGTATGAAAATGAACGGTGTTATTGACCAAAAATCAGTGTTTTTTTCAACTCGCTTGAACTCTATAAAAAAGGATTTAAGCATAGCAATTTCACTCTATAAAAAAGAGAAGAAGCTTTCGAATATTATACTTCGCTTTAATATGCTCTTTCTTGAATTTTTATATCGGTTATTTGCCCGTCTTTACCTGTGCAATAAGCAACCATGTTCTTTTTCAGTCCATAAGAATTCTTAGCCGAAAACTCTTGAGTTATGTATGTAACGCTATTTTGTGTTTTTGATGAGTGGCCTGCTATCAAATTTATTTTTACCGTTGATGGGTTATTTGCATGGGCTTTAATTAGATGATTGCATTCTTGGGTGTAATCTACCTGGGGCGGTTTCTGGTGTGCTCCATCATCTAAATTTCCTAAAATGACCATGTAAATTACAAGAACTGGAATACTAATCCATATAAATACTCGAAATAGCTTGCTGCTTTTGGGTTTCGTCTTTGGCACTTTATCTAACTCCTTTTTTGTTAAGCAAAACGGCTACCAGATTCCTCTGGCAGCCGGGGAGTTTGTAACCGTCAAATGAGCGGCGCGACGTATTCACGCAAGCGCTATTGTATTCCGCCGCCTCCCCGACATAGATCGAGAAAGCAGCATCAATTTTTCGGCCTGATGCTGTTTAGGCCGCATTTGAGGGGTTACAACGCCCCGAGTTGGTTAATTACCAACCTAACGCTACCATAGCTGCAAACTCTTCACTAAGGAAGGGGTATTCGAATTCTGCATCAAAAAGCCATTGCGCATATTTTTTACTAAAAATTCATTTTTTTCTTTAAAATGCATATATGAGGTGATATCTTGCATAAAAGAAATTCAAGGAGCATAAATGAAACACTTCGCAGTCATACAATCCCTTTGCCGCATAGGCTTAGAAGATGGTAACCCCAAGTTCAGAAAGCAGGTTAAGCGCTTACTAGAGCGGCTGGAAAAGGAAGGCATGTCAAAGGAAGTTGATACGCTGCTGCGTCTTTTAAATTCTAGTCAGACCGCTACAGAATTAAAGCCTAGCAAGGTCGAGCTTTCTCGGACCTTGTTTTCCGGTGAGCCTTTAACCTCAAATGTTCATCCCCCTGTAGATAAAGAAACAAGCGCCCCCCTTGCAGATATTATTTTTGTATCGGATGCAGAAAAAATTAATCCAATTTTTGAGCCTAGCCTGAAAAATTCCGTTGATGGAGTTATTGAGGAGTGGAGTCACTTTAAAAAATTACAAAAAATGGGGGTGGCTCCTTCGAGATCTTGCCTTTTGTTTGGTGAACCTGGAACTGGTAAAACGCTTACTGCTTATTATATGGCCCAAAAAATGGGATTACCCTTGGTCTCAGCTAGATTGGATGGTTTAGTTAGCTCTTATTTGGGAACAACCGCCAGAAACATTGCAAACTTATTTGAATTTGCAAATCGCTATCAGTGTGTATTGCTGCTTGATGAATTTGATGCAATAGCAAAATTGCGTGACGATCCTCAAGAGGTTGGGGAAATAAAGCGTGTTGTAAATACTCTTTTGCAGAACCTTGATAATCGCTCAAATATAGGCGTGACAATAGCTATCACCAATCACGAGAATCTTCTAGACCCTGCTATATGGAGACGTTTTGAAGTAAGGATTGCAATGCCGTTGCCGCAGTATGAGCAAAGAAGAGTAATGACTGAACATTATCTCAAACCAATGAAACTCAAAGACGAAGTCGTTGATTTCTTGGCTTGGATATCTGAAGGTTATAGCGGCTCTGACATAAAAAATATGTTGAATTTCGTTAAAAGAGCTGCAGCACTATCAAGCAATAAGAAATCTGAAATTGATGTGGTTCCTGTTCTAAGTTCTTATGCACACACAAACGCTAGAAGCATTAAAAAAGGTTACTTTCACTTGCTTGAAAAAGACCAAAAAGCGTTGGTTCGCAAAATTTGCAACGAAACAAACCATAAATTTACTCAAAAAAATATAGGCGAGGTTCTGAATAAGGATCAAACCACAATAAGCCGCTGGCTCAATGAAGAGAGCGGTCTGGAGGAGGTATGCTAAATGGCACATAATCCAGTTCAAATTGTTTTAAATGACACGAACTTCATTAAGGCTCCTGATTCAGGAAGAATGGGATACCCGAAAGAGTTTTTTGGTGCGCGGGATAGTGATTTTATTGCACATAAGCGCAACATTTTCTCGCAAGCTATGCAGTTAAAGGAGGCTGTTGAGGCATCATCTTACGGCCCAAGTGTTTATGCTTCAGTGAAACTAAGAGATGAAGCTCTGGCAAAAAGCTATAGACCTACAAAAGCCCTTTTTAAGCCAGAGTTTTTCCCTTGTGCAGGTGTAGGGAAATTGGGGGAAATGTTTTATTTGGTAAATTCGGAATATATACCGAATTTACTGAATGGAATTAACAGTGCTGAAGAAACTACTTCGATTAAAGAGGGGCATGGCAGGCGTCTATTTACTCCTAGCAATGAGCGTTCTGAGACAGGTGCTATTGAAAGTATTGATCTTCTTCAGGCCGAAGAGAAAATTAACTTTAGCCTTGAGGAAGCAATTAGCTGGTTTAGGGACTCAGGTGTTGCTGGTGGATACTTGATTGAATTATTCGAGATGCCGGATAATTTTCATCAGGGGTTGGGGCGAAAGGAACTGTTAGATAGCTTGAAGAAACTTCTTACCAGCTTTGGTCCTGGAACTCGGGCAGATTTCCTTAGACCCTTTGGTAAATCAAACCTTGTCGATTTTAGGCTAACTTCAAGCTCCCAACCCGCTCAGATAAGAGATTTGAGAGCAGAAACCTATTTCAAGGATCAAGATGTTTCTCCTTTGAATGAAAATTTCGATTTGCATCAGAATGCGCTGTTGAAGATTGCTCAACACCCCCTGATCAGAAAAATATCGCTGCCGCCAAAAATTATACTTTCAACGACAGAAGCGGTAATTTCTTCTCAAATGGGAGGAGCAAATCTTACTGAGAAATCAGAGAGCAAAGCCTATCCCAAAATTGGAGTGATTGATACGGGTGTTGGCTCTTCCTTGGAAGGTTGGGTGATACACAAGCATGATTTTTTGGAAGATGACAATCTTGATAAAGGGCATGGCACATTTATCGGAGGACTCTTAGTTGAAGCGCAAAACCTGAATAATTCTGGTGTAGGTCGAGAGGAAGATGGATGTTTGATATATGACATACCGCTTTTTCCAAAAGGAAGCTTTAGTTCGGTATATCAATCGGGATTCACGGATTTTCTTGAAGAGGTAGAGCAAGCTGTTAGTGAAGCTAAGGAGAACTACGGGATTAGAATTTTCAATCTTAGCATCAATGCAACTTCAGCCGTTGAGGCAGATGAGTATAGTTATTATGCTTCAAGACTTGATGAAATATCGGAAAAGTATAGAGCTGGTCCTACTTGTTCGGACAGGTTTGCGGCAAAGTTAAGCTACAAATTGT
>CAWUIS010000127.1:0-5291 GCA_963922625.1 uncultured Candidatus Melainabacteria bacterium
AGGCCGGAATCATCATCGAAGTGAAAAAACGTAAGCACTATGAAAGCCCTCGCCAGCGCAAGAAAAAGAAAAAAGAAGAAGCTAAGCGCAAAGCTATCATGTCTTGCCCAAATCGCAGAAGACTTGCAAAGTAACAGCAGAATTTGATTTCAAAATTAAGAACCAAAAATCTCGTCAAAATTTATAATAGACGCAGGGTCGTCGATGAACTTGGCTTCTATATAGATCAAGGTGAAATAGTTGCCCTACTAGGACCTAATGGTGCTGGTAAAACAACTAGTTTTGATATGGTTGTCGGGCTAGTAAAACCTGATGAGGGTAAGATTTTTTTAGATCAAGATGATATTACCAGCTTGAAAATACACCAAAGATCCAAGCTTGGTATTGGTTATTTGACTCAAGAGCCAAGTGCTTTTCGTAACTTAAGTGTCAGAGACAATTTGTCCTTGGTCTTAGAGATGAACGACGTGCCAGCGAATATTCGTAAGGAAAAAACTAGAGCAATTCTTGAAGAGTTTGGTATTTTTAAGCTTAAAGACTCACTGGCTATTTCTTTATCTGGTGGAGAGCGCAGGCGCCTTGAAATTGCTCGCGTGCTTATAACTGATCCTAAATTTATTTTGTTAGATGAACCTTTTACTGGAATTGATCCTGTTGCCATTATTGATATCCAAAACATCATCAAAGATCTTTGTAAAAGAAAAAATATTGGGCTTTTGATTACAGATCATAACCCGCTTGCAACTCTTTCTATTACTGACCGTGCTTATATAATTCAAGACGGCAATATAGTCAAAGAAGGCAGCTCAAAAGAGATTGCTGAAGATGATATGGTCAGAAAATTTTATCTGGGTGAAAACTTTAAGCTACCTGCTTAGCCCATTTCGCTAAGTATTTTTTGATCAGCCTCAACCACTTCTCTAATAAGACCTTTGTCTTCTTCACTGATTCTGCTTATTTTTCCAGCGTTAGTCTGAGCCATGGCATCTAATTCAGGTAGTAGCTCTGGAATTGCTTCATCGGCTTTGGCAAGCGGGCGCACTACGGTAAGGTCAATGCCATTATCAGGATCAGTTCGAGTCCAATGACCAGCATTGTTTTGTGCGATTCGGCGCCAAGGAATTTCTCTGAAGTTTAAAGTATCGCTGCTAAAGTTTGGTTGCTGATGAACCTTGCCTTGAATAGTTAGCATGTCATAACCCTGGGCAGCATAAAGCCCCTCAGCAAGAGCGTTAGATAGATCATAAAAATTGCTTTCGTTTTGGATATCTAGAGGTATAACCTTGTCTAGAGTATATGAATTTTTATAGCCAGCTCTAAATTGATCTATGTCTTGAGTACTCACTGTTGCTGGGATTGGTGTATGTTTGAGTAAGTAGTGGTAGGAGTCAGCAATTGCTACTGCTGTTGGGTTGACTTTGAACTTACCATCTTCTCCTTTACGGAAAATGGCAACAGCGTGGTAATGATTGTCTTTGAGACCTTGGATTAATTGTGCTAAGGGCTCTCCAGCTAAACCTTCAGGATTATCATTATGACTAGCGTTGAAAAATTCTTTGTATTTCCTAGCAGCTTCAGAGCGATCCAAGCCGGACATCATTTTCATCAGATGCCTTGCTACCGAATAAAGACCACGACTAAAGCTGGATTGACCACCAAAAAATTGTTTCAGCGCAATATTGCCATCTGTTGCAACAACTAAAGTATCGTTACTAAGGGCAGCCACGTTATAAGGATGAGTTCCATCTACTCCTAGTCTTTTGAGGATTTTTCTAACATCTTCTACTGGAGCATCCTCAGCTCTGATCCTTTGAAAGCTATAGGCTTTGAGCTGACTTTGGGTACTTGCATGTAAGGCTTCTGTGTTTTCCCTGTCATTTGCTGCTGGTCTTGTAGGAGGCTGTGTTGCAGTCGTTTTAGCTGCACTAGGGTACTGGGTTGTTGTTGGTGATGATATTTGCGCTACCAAGTTTTTACAATTCCTTGTATGAATCTATTCATACACAATAAATTTAGCAAGTTTTATAAATCTGTATTAATGTAAAGCCTGGTTTTAACGAAAAGTCTAGTTTTAATGAAAACTACTGTTTTTAAGCTGCTTGCTTTTGATTTTCTGTTGTTCCAAGCATTGCTTGTGTTTGAGCAGCTTGTTGTTGACTTGCAGCGAGTCGGCTATTAAAGGTCTCAATTGCTTGCATGATACTCTGCTGAGATTCCATTAATGCCTCGAAGTTAGCAGCAGGGTTTAATGCATCGGTGAAGCTATCCATATGAGCAATCATTTCTGCCGCTGTAATTGCTGAGCCGTCGATTGGCTTGCCCATATTTTGTAAGGCCCTTATTAATGTGATATTCCCTTCTCTAACTTCAAGTTCTTTAGGATTATCAGGCTTTTGTTCTAGATGTTTAATTCCAGAAAGATTAACATAAGCGTGTTCTGGTCCTCGAACAACGTCTGTTGTCGTTATCATGGGCTTTTCTGAGACTATCATCATGGTGTTTTCTGCACCAATCATTTTGGCAGCAGCTTCAGCCATTAGACCTAAGGACGATAGGGCATCATCCCCATTGGTTTTAAAGCTTTCGGTTAATTCTTTGTTGCCAATAATGGCATCTGCTATGTAAGTGCGGCCTAAGCCTTGCTCAGATTTTTTGATGTTGTCAGCCAACATTCGCTTCGTATCTTCTGGAATAGAAGAAGGCGAATTATCAAGTCCTTTTTTCATAATTGCGTGTGCATCATGAAGCAGCATATAACCAGATGGTTTATTTGGATCTAGCTCACCTTTTTCATTTGCCTTGGTCATTTTGACAACAATAATCTCGCCCGATTTGATTTTGCGCTTTAACTCGCTAACACTCTCGTGGTGGCTATTACTAGCTTGTGAGTTAGCAAGCTCTATCCAACCATTTTTTGCAAAGTCACTACCGTTGGTGCTTTTGTTGCCGCCAAACCAAGCAAATATTTTAGAGAAAAAGGCACTTATACCGGTTTTGAATTCATTACTGATAGCAACTTCAGGAGGTAGTATTTCCAGCACAGTTCCGTTTTGCTTTTCCACGACAGCAAGTGACTTAATACCACTTGCACTTACTTCCCCAAGCTTATGTCTTTGTGCGGCTTTGACCATTTTTTCTGCACCTGGCTTGCCTTCTAAAGCTTGCCCTAACTCATCAGAACTCTGAATAAATCGTGTGCCTGCAAGATTGTCTTTTTCTACTATATCTAAAGGCTTAGCTGGAGCTTCTGACATAGCCTGCATTGCGGCTCTTGAATCAGCTGCTGCTGGGTTAACTGGTCCGGCAGTCGCTTGAGCTGCAGGCTCAGCTTTTTCGGGCCCGCTTGTAAAGCCAAATTGTTTTCTTAGAGCTCCTATGACCATTTATGCACCATTGAGTAATACAAGATTGTATCGTAATACGTATTAAATATCAAGATATTGATTTATTGGTCTTGAGTGGGACTACTATCAAAAGATATCTATTTAGGTTTAATTTGAAATTCAAATTATCGGAGAAATTTTTGCTCCTTAAAAACTTTAAGCTTTACTAAATAAAATAAGTCTTTAAAATTCTCTTACGACGGTGCTATAATTCTCGATCTGTCTTTAAAGGACGATAAATTATGGTAACTAAGAACCAAAAACAAGAAGTAGTAAATGAGCTCAAGGACAAATTTAGCCGTGCTAAATCGGTTTTTACTACTAAGCAATTAGGCCTTAGTGTTGAACAGATAACTAACCTTCGTGACCAGATTCGTGAAATCGGTGGTGAATTTAAAATTGCTAAAAATACTCTCTTTAGAGTAGCTGCTCAAGGTACTGACTTCGAGCCATTATGTGAAGATCTTAAGGGTCCTACAGCTTTTCTTTTTTGCTACGACGATATCGTTGCACCTGCTGGTAAGGTCAAAAAGTATTCTAAAGATGAGCTAGATGAAAAAGTAACTCTTGAGACAGCTTTTATTGACGGTCAGTTTCTTGATAACGAGAAAGCAGCTAAAGTCATTAATCTACCTCCAAAAGAAGTTTTACTATCTCAAATTGCTGGTCTTATCGTTCAGCCACAAAGTCAAGTTGCAGGAATGCTTACTCAATCTGCTTCTGAAGTGGCAAGCTTGCTCCAGCAGCTTGGTGAAAAAGATGGTTCTGATAAACCATTAAAAGATTTTATTGTTGCTAGCTCGACATCTGTGGAAAGTGCTTCTGAGCCTGGTGACAATGCAGAGGGTTCAACTGAGCCTGAAGCAAAAGCAGACGAAGGAAACAATAAAGAAGAGGAAAACTAACAATGGCAACAAAAGTAGAAGAAGTATTAGAAAGAATATCTGAGCTTACAGTTCTAGAAGCATCTGAATTAAAGACTGCAATGGAAGAGAAGTTTGGAATCACTGCAGCATCTGGCGCTCCTATGATGATGGCAGCTATGCCTGGTGGCGGCGGTGAAGGTGGCGATGCAGCTGCTGAGAAAACTGATTTTGATGTTGAGCTGACTGCAGCTGGTTCATCTAAAATCCAAGTTATCAAAGCTGTTCGTGAGCTTACTGGTTTAGGTCTTAAAGAAGCTAAAGAGCTTGTTGAAGGCGCTCCAAAAGTAATCAAAGAAGCTCAACCTAAAGAAGAAGCTGAGTCAATTAAAGCTAAGCTTGAAGAAGCTGGTGCAACTATTACTCTTAAGTAAGTTCTAGACTTGTTGCGTAATTGAAAATTACGCTCAAACTTTACTTAGTTAGATTACTAGATATAAAGAAAAGAAAGGGTCCTCAAGTTTGTAGGACCCTTTTTCTTTTATGAGGATTTGATCTTCACTATTTAGAAGTGACTTGATGGCACTTTGCACGCTCGATCTTGAGATTTGTGTGAGTTTGGTAATCTGAGCAAGACCAAGGCTTTTTTCAGGATCATATTGATTTGCAACTGAGCTGATAACTTCTTTTTGATTATTGCTGAGTCTGGCTAGCCTATCGTCAAATACAAATTTTTCTTTAATGAGGATTCTGCTGATAGCTTTATTGACGTCTTCATAGCCTATGCTTTTGTTTTTTGTTTTTCCTAGTTCTTTTTCTAACCACGTGAACTGACAGAGCTTTTGCACGTAGTATGGGTGAGCCCTGGAAATTTCAAGTATTCGAGCCAAAGCTTGACCATCGATGCTCATTTTTGCTTTAGAAAATCTTTCTTTAATCCAAGTGATTAAAATTTCAATCTCAATTTTATCCTCAAGATGCATAAGTGCTCCTGATCGATATAAAGCACTTGAAGACCTCATGAACATTTTTTCAATTAAGGTTC
>CAWUIS010000128.1:0-5252 GCA_963922625.1 uncultured Candidatus Melainabacteria bacterium
TCAACGTGCTCCTTTCTCTCTGTGAGTATTAGGCAACGCTTACCAGAATTAATTTCGGAGCTAATGTCTGAAACTATCATCTCGTTTCTTGCGGTATCAAAAATTAGAGCCTTAGAAATTAATTGATATTTCTTTGTTGCGATTTTGAATGGGAAAACAAGATCTGTTTCTTTGATAGTAACTGCAATGAGTTTAGAATCTTTTTCTGTAGTTTTATCAAATAAACTTGAATTATCTTTGATGACTGCATTTTCATTCTTGATTACTTTGTGAATGATTTGCCCAAGGTAAATAAAAATTAGTTTTTCATCGTTGTGTTTTCGTATAGGTGTGGCAGTCAATCCATATAGGTAATAAGGATTCAGTTTGGTCAAAGCAGACCTAAACATCTTAGAAGGCATATGATGGCACTCATCTACTAGTACTGTGCCAAAAGAATTAGTAAGCTCTTCACTCTCTTCAAGCTTTGCAAGTGACTGTACCATTGCAACTGTGATCGGTGATCTGATAGTTTTTGAAGCACTACTAATTCTTCCAATTTTTCTTTTTTGAATTTCTAAAAAGTTCTGTATTCTTTCAACCCATTGATCAAAAATTTGTTTTCTGTGAACAAGGATTAGTGCAGACTGTTTTAATTTTGAAATAAGTGAAATGCCTATGATGGTTTTCCCTGAGCCTGGTGGTGAGACTAATACACCATTGTCAGTTTTAAGCATTGCTTGCGCTGCATCAAGCTGGTAATCGTAAAGGTCAAAACTAGGTTTTAGCTTGATTGGCTCAAGTTTTACCCTGTGGTCAATTAGTTTGTATCTAATGTTCTGATCTTTTAAGTAGTTTTCTAATGGGGCGAGAAAGCCTCTTGGTAAATAAACTCTCTCGTCATCTTTTGTGATAGTTTTGAAAAACTTCTCCGTCTCATGGGTTGGCAGACCCATCCTTTGTTTAACAGCCCATTCTGTGTTAAAAAAGTTCAGTTCTTCTGTAAGGAAACTGATTAAGCTTGGGCTAAGTGAATTTAAGGGAAGTGCAAGTGATGAGCCTACTGTAATAGGAATGCTGCTTAGAGACTTAGGTAGATCAACTTGGCTTAATTGGCTACTTGTTGTAAATTTTTCAAAAAGCTCTTCAAGTTTTTCTTTGCTAATGCGTTTTATTGATTGCAGTATTAACCACTGATCGTCAAAGATTTCAAAGTTATTTTCAATATCGATAAAAACACTATTTTGGTTTTCTCTAGCTTTCCCTTGAAGAGGTAAAGCTATTAAATTGCCCAAACCCTTTTTGCTGAGAAAATCTTGATTAGGAAATAAACGATCAAAACTTTCTTCTTTATCAAAAGTATCAATCAAGCCAATTTTTTTAATGATTTTGAGGAATATTTTTCTGATTTTGTAGGCAGGGTATGGCTCTTCCAAAAACCACCAAACATGAGCCCCGTTGCCAGAGCGAGATCTTTCGATATAGAAAGGAAGCTCAAGGCTCTTAGATTCTTTGACCAGTGTGATGACGTCATCCTGCCAGCCATCTCCATCAAAATCAGCAGCCACAAAATTACAAGTATTGTTTTGCTGAATGGTATAAACACCAACAACTCTATTTCCTCTAAGGTGATCTTCTATGACACTGTTGTCAAGAGGAATAGCTTTTACCTTCTCTCGATCTTTGTAAGCAGGGTAATAGGCAGATTTTTTACCATCAGGGCTTTGCCACCTTTGAGCAAAAATATCTTCTCTACCCTTGAATAAAGATCGAAAAAGCTCTATTTTTTCTTTTTTAGTGTGAGTTTTCAAGGATTCTTTTCATTAGAGTATTTACTAAGCTCGCTCTCAAGATCCTCAATACTAGGCAAGCTGGACTTAAGATCATCTGGAATTGCTTCTGTAAGTTGATACTCAGAAACTCCAATCGGCTTAGTCATATCTTTTAAGGCATACTCTGCTATTAATTTGTTTTTGTCTTTGCAAAGGATAATGCCAATAGAAGCATTGTCAGAACTTGTTTTAAGTTTCTCATCAATTGCAGAAAGATAGAAATTTAATTTGCCAGCATACTCAGGTTTAAATTCACCGATTTTTAACTCTATGGCAACATAGGAATGTAGCTTAGTGTGATAGAAAAGCAGATCAATGTAGAAATCTTGTTCTGAGACTTCAAGGTGGTACTGCCTACCAATAAAAGCGAAGCCGGCACCAAGTTCTAGTAAGAATTTTGTAATATGATCCACCAACGCATTTTCAAGATCTCTTTCTTGAGCTTCATCAGCAATACCCAGAAAATCAAATTTATAAGGATCTTTAAGCATCTCGTGAGCAAGATCAGATTGAACTGCTGGCAAAGTATCAAGAAAGTTATGAGTCTTAGAATTTTTAATTTGTCTTTGGTATAGATTACTTTCAATTTGGTGCACCATTACATTACGAGACCAACCATTCTTGATTGTTGCCTCTATGTAAAATTTTCTTTCGGCTCCATCCTTAACTTTATTTAGTAGGAAACAATTATGCCCCCATGGAATTTGTGCAACAGCTTGTTGCACAAATTCAGGATCGTTATAAGCTTCAGCTAAAGCACGCATGTACTTGAGATTTCGAACAGAAAATCCCTTCATATCGGGAAACTCTGACTTTAGATCTTTGGATAAGTTATCAACGATTTTCATACCCCAACTATGCTCTTTTTGCTGTAAGAGTATGGATTTCCCGATCTGCCAATAGAGCAAGATGAGTTCTTTGTTGACAGACAAGCTTGCTTTTAGCTGAGATTGTTTAACTTTTGACTTTAAATCTTGTAGAAGATCTTTGTATTGATCAGGATTGATTACGGAAGTCATAGCAATCACATCATAACTTGCTTTGATGAACAAAGCACTGATTAAAGTAGGAACGCAAAGCTCTCTAATTTGCCAAAATACAAGCTACCCCTGCGACGTTTGAAGCTTAGCCTTGAATTATGAGCCTTTACTTGGATAATTAGCTATAACTTGGAGATATCTGCACACGTCGGCAGCTTGCCGCCACAGAATCGCTTATTTCCCAGGTATCTAAAAAGAGATACGGAAAGTTCGAATCTCGCTTGGACCGCCACTTAATTCTCGGCAAATTTTATTGCAGAGAGAATCGCTAAAAAGCCCGCCATTGGCGGGCTTTTTGGTTGAGAGACCTACTAGAGAGCATTGATTTTATGAAGATAATCAGGTGTTTGGGGCAAAGCTCTCTTTTGCGAAAAATGGCTGGTGTGTCTATTAAAACCTGTCAACAAAATGGTTCTAATGTTTTAAAAACTAATAGTGGAATTTGAGAACATTTCTCTAAATAAGTTTCAATAAAACGAAGGGAAATAGTGCGTCTACGATGATTGAACCTAATTAAGGAGTATCTAAATTTGTGCAAGTGTTGCCTGCACAAATAGAAGATTATTGATTTTCCTCTATCTTAGATTCTAAAAGTTTCTTCACTGATTTATCAAAATCAGATTCTATAGCTTGAGTTTTATTGTATTCACGATACTCAGCAAGGGCTTTTTCATCAGCTTGCTTTTTAGAAATACTACCTTTACCTTCAAGAATTTTATACTCATTGAAACTCAAAAATTTGATTACACTCCCTGCAAATTCAGACATTGTAAAGCTTTGATGGTTTTCAATAATGTTTTCAATATAGTCAAAGAAACCTGTAATGGTTCTTTCTAGTTTTTTAATTTCTTTTTCAGAGAGATAGTTTTTTGCAATAGTGACATCTAGAGCTAGTATTCTTCCACTTGGTACGTTTTTCCAAGTAGTCAAGCCCATATGGTTTTGATCTTTATCAGCTTTTGTATGAATTATTTCTGCTGCTGTGTGTCCTGTTATGGCGTAATGAAATAAGTTTTGTACGGTGGCAAAAAAGTCTTTAGTAATTTCAGACTGAGGATCATAGTCAATACTACATTCAGCAAAAATATCTGTGATTTGCTGATATATTCTTCTTTCACTTGCTCAAATTGAGCGAACACGCTCTAAAAGTTCACGGAAATAATCTTTACCAAAGGTCTGCTCACCTTGTTTGAGGCGTTCATCATCCATGGCAAAACCCTTAATAATGTATTCTTTTAATATCTGAGTTGCCCAAATACGAAATTGAGTAGCTCGTTTTGAGTTGACTCTGTAGCCAACCGCAATAATGGCATCAAGGTTATAGAACTTAGTGGGGTAGTTTTTACCATCAGAAGCAGTTAGTTCCAAAATGGAACTAACTGAACTCTCATCTAATTCTCCTGATTCAAAAATATTTTTTAAGTGTTTCGTGATGGCAGGTCTTTGTACCTCAAACAAATCAGCTATCATTTTCTGGCTTAACCACAAAGTCTCTTCTTGGAGGAAGACCTCCAGTTTCACTTTGCCATCTTCTGCTGTGTATAGATAAAGTCTTTACTTGAATCCATTCTAACGACATCATAGCTTGCTTTGTTTGAACAAAGTATGAAGTGGCATTTTCCCGAAGCTCTCTGTTTTGGCAGAATATAGCTTAGCCTTGCGACGTTTAAAACTTAGCTCTACATTGTGCAAATTCAATCAATAACCGACATTCTCATTAAAATCTCTGCACACGCCGGCAGCTTGCCGTCACAGAATCGCTTATTTTTCAAGCCATCGAAAAGAGATACACAAAGTTCGAATCTCGCTTGGACCGCCAGTGTGACTGTATTCCTTTTACTGATTGGGTTTCATGCAAATTAACCCCACTAAATGCGGGTTTTTTTATTTTATTACACACTAGAGAGCTGCAATAAAGAGAGCTTTTTAAGCTAAATTGCGCAAAACTCTCTTTCGGCAAAAATGGCTAGTGTGTCTGTCCCTATTGGCTACTAGAGAGATTTAGCTAAATGTTTGTGATCATAGTAAAGGCTTGATCTTGATACTTTGAGTATTTTTGTTAAAAAAGTTCTGCTTAAATCTTTACTGAAAATTTTCTTGATTAAAGCTCTTTTTTTTCCTTGCTTAATTCGTAAGTAATTTTCCCGACAAGCTCTTTTAAAGCTTTGTTTTCACGTTTCAATCTACTCATTTCAAGAGCACTTGGATCAGCAGTTGTTTTTGAACTAAGACGATTGTAGATTGTTTTAGGGCTAATTCCATACTCAGCTGCAACCTCAACAACAATTTCACCATCCTTAACACGTCTTAATACTTCTGACCACTTCTCATCGCTTAACTTAACACCTCGCATCTCGATTCCTCCTTAGATTTACTTGTCTAATATATCAAGAGGGGATCA
>CAWUIS010000129.1:0-5233 GCA_963922625.1 uncultured Candidatus Melainabacteria bacterium
AGTCCTATAGACGGAAGATACAAAAATAAAGTCGAAGCTCTTGAGCCATATTTTAGCGAAGCTGCTTTGATAAGGTATAGAGTTCGGGTAGAAATTGAGTACTTAATTGCTCTTGTTGCCCACCCTGGTCTTGGTTTAAGAAATCTTACTGAGGCTGAGATCAAGCAATTGAGATCTATCTACCAAGACTTCAGCATTGAAGATGCTATTAGCGTCAAGAACAAAGAGTCGGTGATAAACCACGATGTTAAATCAGTAGAATATTTAGTCAAAGACAAACTTGCTGCTAGTTCACTAGATGATTTAAAAGAATGGGTGCATTTTGCACTTACCTCAGAAGATATCAATAATCTTGCTTATGCTCTTATGATTACTGAAGCTGTCAATGATGTCATCGAGCCTTGTATTACAGAGCTACAATCAAATTTAGACGAGCTTGCCCAAAACTATGCTCAAGTACCGATCTTGGCACGGACACACGGGCAACCAGCTTCTCCAACAGCGTTTGGTAAAGAGTTTAAAGTTTTTGCTGAGAGAATCCGCAGGCAACTTGCTCAAATCAAATCTTTCAAAATGCTAGCCAAATTAAATGGTGCTACTGGAAACTATAATGCTCATCATGTGGCTTTCCCTGATATTAATTGGCAGGAGTTTTCTGTGGAATTTATTCAGGCTTTGAAATTAGAGCCAAATTTATATACAACCCAGATAGAATCTCATGATACTTTAGCTGAGCTTTCAGATATCTTTTCAAGACTAAATACCATTTTAATTAGCTTTAATCAGGATGTCTGGCGCTATATTAGTGATAACTGGATAGTACAAAAAGCTAATGATAAGGAAGTGGGCTCATCAACTATGCCTCATAAAGTCAATCCAATTGACTTTGAGAATAGTGAAGGTAATCTAGGCTTAGCCAATGCACTTTTTAATTTCTTTAAAAATAAACTGCCAATCTCCCGCCTACAAAGAGATCTAACAGATTCAACTGTAATAAGAAATTTTGGTATGGCTTTTGCCTATTCATTGATTGCTTATAAATCTACTCTCAAAGGCTTGAGTAAAATAGAGGTCAACACGAGTAAAACTAAAGAAGTTTTGGATGATCATGTTGAGGTTTTGACCGAAGCAGTACAAACAGTGATGCGCAAAGAAGGGCTAGAAGTGCCTTATGAAAAACTTAAAGCTTTAAGCCGTGGTAAAAAAATATCTCTAGAAGATTTAAGAGCTTTTATTAATGATCTTGAACTGCCTACTCTAATTAAAGATGATTTACTCAAACTAGAGCCTAGTCTTTACCTTGGGCTTGCTAAGGCTAATTGCTAATAGTTTTAATAGAGTGTCATTTCAATATTGGATTCCATTCAAGCCATTCGTCTTTGTATTTTTTGACAAGCTCAAACTGGCTAGCGTATTTTGCTTTAGTGCTGTATTTTTCAGGGGTGGCAAAGCTAATCGAACCACCCTTGAAAAGATTTTCAAGAAGTTTGCCTTTGATTTTGACACCACTAAGTCCAAATTTTAGTCCTGAGCTACTTGAATCCCAGAATTTAGAATTGCTCCGAACCAGGTGGCTAAACTGTGGAAATATACTAGCTTGCAGCCTGGTTTTAGAACCATCAACCAAAAGCTTTATATCCTTGATGAAGCCTACTTCAATGCCCTTGTATAAAACAGGAGCTCCTATTTTGAGTGAAAACGCTTCATCTGCAATTAGATTTACTACTAAGTTTGCTTTGCTGGATCTTTCATCAATTTTGTTAGGAGCTTCTATACCTTCAAATGAGTACTGAGCTTTTTTTGTTCTTTTGTTGGCAAATGAACCTGGTGCTGGTTTGCCTTCAATATATTTGCCACTGACAAGGGTTTCAAGATGTCTGAAATTATTGATGCTAATTTCAGGTTCAACAATCCAAAATTTTGACCCTGCGCTGGCAATCAGCTCAGCTTTTTTGATTACTTGGATTACTACTATGACTTTTTGTAGATCATCACTGACATCAAAGTTTTTTACAATACCGATAGGTATGCCGCGGTATTTTAGCTCTGTTTTACCTGGCTTGATACCTTCTGCGTTAGGAAAGGTGATCTTGATGATGGGACCTTTATCGTCAAAGTGTTTTTTGACAGCGTAAGCTGAGACAAATAAAGTCACTATCGGAATCAGCCAAGTAAGTGAGATTGCTTTAAATTTCATGAGATTGTTTTTATAGATTTGTGATGAAGTATTCTGTGATCAAAAACAGAGGAGGCGATGAGTGTTGCCAGCACCATAAGTGCAAAGTATATAGCACCTTGTTCAATATTAATACTGGCAAGCTCGTCAAGCCGAACTATTGCCACTAGAATTGTTGCAACAAAAATATCAACCATAGCCCATTTACCAATTGCCTCAAGAGATCTATGTAAGCTTAATTTAAAGCCTGTATTTTTGCCATTTTGGGCTGTGCTCGACAAATAAAACATGGCAAAGATTTTTATCCACGGACTTATAAAGCTTGCCAGCAATACAATCAAGCCAACCGGCCAAGTATTTTCAGTGAAAAGCTCCATTACTGAATGCCAGAGGTCAGCTTTTTTACTAACACCATATTTAGTGATATTTAAAATTACGAAAATATTTGCAGGTATCAGTAGGCATAAAGCCACAAAAGCAAAAATAAATGAGTTGAAAGCTGAGCTTTCATTGATCGCATCTGTTTTTTTGATCTGGAAGTTTCTATCAGCTAGATAGAGGCAAATCCAAAATCCTACAAAAAACAATGTACCATTGCCGATTTCAGCATTCACCATTTCGTTGAGCTTGACCAAACTCGCTAGTACAGCAAGTAAAAATACCTCTATCATCGACCAAGTTCTAAAAAAGCTGTGGCAATTAAGTGTTGCTTGTCTCACCTTGCAATCACTATCGATACTGAAAAAAGATGAATATATAAGATTAATAAGAATAAAACTAGGTGCTAGTACAAGGCAAAAAAAACTAATTAGTGAGATAACGATACTGCTATCAAAAACTCTTAAGATGATGTCAAACAGATTAGCGTGCTCTTCTAGTCCAGCTTTATAGATAGTTAGTATAGGGTAGAAATTTGCTGGTATTAAGAGACAAAGAGCTGCAAGAGATAAGGCCCCGGTGAGTTCTTTATTGAAATCTACTTTACAGTTTTGCATCTTAGAACTGAAAATATATAAACTCTGAATTAGTGAAATTATAGAAAAGTATGATCATGATAAGAGCAAGGCAAGGACTTAAATTATATATGCAGTATTACAACTATCGTTTGAGTTTTTTAAATAGCCCTGAATTCTATGAAGAAGACAGTCTCTTTCATGATTACGATCACCTCAACTTAAAAGGTTCTATAAAGTTAACTAGAAGTCTTGATTTTCGTCTTAAAAATGATCTTAGTTCTTAAAAAAATGGAGCGGAAGATGGGACTCGAACCCACAACAGCCTGCTTGGAAGGCAGGTACTCTAGCCAATTGAGTTACTTCCGCCGACCTTTTTAGAGTTTAACATGGTCAAAATTTCATAGCCTGTAGCCAGTGATTAAAAGGAGCATTAATCATGGATGGCATATATGGCACAGGAATTTAGAAGTTTTAGTTGGAGATTGGTTTTTGCAATTATATTTTTTGCTTCACAAGTACAATCAATTGGAGCTGTGATACCTATAACAAAATCTGTAGAAATTTCAAAAGGCAGGGTCATCAAGAGCAAGCAAGAATCTATAGTACTATCTCACTTCATTTAGACAAGCGAGGTAATGTGATCAAGTTTGTGGAACAGTTCATTAGAACAAGTGATTGTTTTCTAATTGATTTTGTTGATATTGATACAGGGCTTGATATCTATGAGTGTGTTTTTCCTACAGACTATATCGGAGTTATTAGATCTGGTAATGGTAGTAAGTGATGATTCCAAATGCTTTGAACATTTTTTTACCCTACCCCCCAGGTGCCTTTAAATACATAAATTTGAATCGCTAATTTTATGATTTTTTTTGAGTTTTAAGATAGCTAATTTAATGTGTCTTTTATAAGCTCGTGATCTAGTAGGCGATTAAAAAAGCGAGTCATTTGTTCGTGCATAATTTCAATTAAGTTCATTTCTTTGCCTTGTTCATTCACTTTAATCCTTGTGAAAAATGCAGGGCATCCAAAAGGTTTTCTTCCAAAGAAATGAGACCATGCTGCACCTCTTGAAGCGGCTACTAAAATTGGCCATTTTCTTCTAAAGAAAGGTAATTCTTTAAAAAACTTTCTAAGTGCTTCCTTCTTAAATAATAATGTGTTATTTTCTTCGCCACCTAGTGCGATCATCCCCTTGTTATCTTTAGCCCCTTCTTCTCCAAAACGTTCAAATATTTTTTGTATCACTGAAGTATCAAAAATATTGACCTGGATTAGATTAGCCATAAGCTTATAAGAGTTTTGATATATGGTATTCAATCGGTCAGCATCTACTCTTCCCTCCATCGCACTTAATAACATTGCAGAAACTGCAAAAATTCCCTTGGTGATACCGGTAAAGGTTTCAAACCCACCTGTCTTAATATTGTTCAAGAATTCTTCATTCCATC
The DNA here is from genome assembly GCA_963922625.1 of uncultured Candidatus Melainabacteria bacterium. GTDB lineage: Bacteria > Cyanobacteriota > Vampirovibrionia > LMEP-6097 > LMEP-6097 > CAWUIS01. Next base: position 4,584 of record CAWUIS010000129.1, read on the forward strand.
GCAACCCATCTTTATCTACAAACCCAAGGGCTTAACTAGATTGCTTTACACTCGAAGTATAACCATCCAAACGTTCTTCAATATCTTGAAAAAAAGGCTGCCAAAGCTTCGTCAAAAAATCAATTGAACTGTCTAAAAAATTCTCAAATCTTGACCGATCTGGATCAAAATTAATTTTAGAATCTAAATCAAGGAGAAAAGCATTCATCTGATCATCAAATGACTCATTAATATCTTTGTAAGTTGTTGACAGTGCTGGCCTGTAAACTTCATCAATAATTTTGTTATGTCTTTCAGACATCGTCCGCCCTTTCACATCATCTTTCCCAGATGGGGATCTAATTGCGGGTTTATCTTGTCCTCTCATATTTAGTATAAATGAACCTGGTACCGCTGTATAGTCATCTCTCCAGTTTTGTTGATTAGGTGCAGCAATAGTTGAAGCGGCGTCTGTAGATAGCATGCCCAGATAATAGCACTAATTAAAGATATGTCGCAAGTCACTCCAAAAGCTGAATTTTTATTGACTCAACTTCAGCTTTCTTAGCAATCTCATCAGTAATAGGCATCTCCATGATGCGTTTATAAGCCTGATCTTGCAGGCTTCGAACCTGAATTGATGTTTCCTGTTCACCCAGTAATTTGGAACG
>CAWUIS010000130.1:0-5224 GCA_963922625.1 uncultured Candidatus Melainabacteria bacterium
TGTAAAAGAAGAGCAAAATAAGTTCCCGGGGAAAACCTTTGAAGAAATTGTTACTAAAGATGTTGTAAAAAACATCTTGGAAAAACGCATTAAAGCAAGATGGTTAATTGCAACTTCTGCCACTAAAAATGGAGTTAGGTACTTCACTGACAACACTAAATATGGAGGCAATTATGGTATTCAAGTAAGATTGAATAGCAAGCAGCTTGATAAAAAAATATATTCATTTTTGTCTGGAGAGCATGGTACCAGAGGTGATCAAGAGGCTAGAAAATCAGTCAGCATCGGTGGGAATTATAAATTGACCTATAATGAAGTAAAACATCTCCAAAAGATTGGTTTTCAAAGTGGTTCTATTCCAGCATCAGTCAGAAGTATTTATGGAGAAAGATCAAGTCGAAATTATGTTGACATAAGTATATCAGATTCACAGAGTAAGAATATAAAGTTTCAATATGCCTTCTTTAAACACCCTAATGGCTATTATAGAGATATGACTGCAGAAATTTACACACCAGATTTCTAAAAAAAGGAATATTAGGATTTCTTGTTAATCATTTAGAAGCACTCCCGTAAAACAAATCTTGATTAAACTGCTCTTTTGCTGCTCGTATATCTTCTTTTAGCTCGCTTGAAGTTTTGCCTTGAGTATCAAGTCCTAGACTTTGAGCTTCTGCAATCAATGCTTCGTTATTGTCTTCAAGGGCTGTAGTTTTGATTTCAAATTTATTTGCCAAGAAATTTTTGCCACTAGATTCATGGTCTTTAGTATTAATGACACCGGTATGAAAATTGATTGAGTATTGAGGCGGTTCGCTATCAATAGCAAAACTATCATCCTCGTTTTCTGGAGGGAGATTCCTTGCAAAAGCTCTAATCTCATTGATTTGACTTCGGCCTTCATTGCTTGAAATGCTGCCATTGTCGATACTTGACATGATAGTCATGATGTCATTTTTGAGAGCAGCAAAATCATCTTGGCTGGTGTTTTGCGCGTCAAGATGTTGCCTGAGCTTGCTGACTTGCTTTTCAGGTTTTTCTTCTGTGCCAAAAATGTGGTTTTGGATTAAAGACACGTTATTGAATGATGATGACAAAGTTTGTTTAAGACTTGGTTATAAATTTTGTCTCAAATCTCGCTTCATCCAAGGAGTAAACTCCTTGGTTTTCAGCTACCTACAAATAAACCTGGTTTCAGCCTCAAAGTGACATCGCCCCAAATGCTATGAAAAGATAAAGCCCTAGATAAAAAGACCAAGATACTTGCCGAAATGTATTATAATAACGTTTATTATGGATTTAAGATCAGGAGAAACACTTGCAAACCTTAGACCGGATTCATTGCGCCCAGTAATACATCTAAGGAATGCCGCCAATGTAATAACCAAGCCCTTTCCCTTCCTTAGAAGAGAAGAAGTTGAATTAGATGCAACAATATCTGGTCTTGGTAAAGATGCTAAAATGAGTATTCATAAGCCTGGAGAACCTGATGAATCTCTTGTGGACATCACTCCGGATGACATTCAAAATGGTGGCGATTTTTGGAAGACTTTACAAGAAAAAATTTCATCAAGTTTCGGCTTTGGAAGAATGGATGATCTCGTAAAAGCAGCCAAGACTATTATCCAGAACAAGAAAAGTAACATAAATACCACTCTGGCTGATTTAGTCAAGCTTCCATCTGGGTTGGGAGCTCTCGTTACCTTAGAACCGGCAGGGACTGATGCCGTTAGATACAATATATTAGACGGCGGCACAAAATATTCCTTATCAAGCAATAAAACTACTCTACAAGGATTAACTGAGGAACTGATGAAAGCATCGCGAGCAGCCTTAAATACCCGAGTTGAAAGAATAGACAATTCGACTGCGAGCTAGCTTGTAGCAGTAACTAAAACAGAGTCTCTGAAGCTAGTCCAATCATTCAATTATTTACAATACCCTGTCTTCCAGGGCATTGTAGATACAGAGCGTCCTAAAATCATTACATTGCAAACTCTAGGTCTGATGTTTTTATAAGAAAACCGTTGAAATGGCACGCTTGGAGGGATTCGAACCCCCGACACCCAGTACCGGAAACTGGTGCTCTATCCAACTGAGCTACAAGCGCCTAATCTATCTGACTCATCAAAGAACTTAGACTTTAAGGTCTTTATTTTGCCGCAGTTTTTGCAGCTCTTTTAAAAGATCTTTTTCCTTGCCAGATAGTTTTTCTGGAGTCACTACTTTAACTCTGACAGTATGATCACCAGAACGATTAGGGTTTTGCAGCTTAGGAAAACCTTCGTTTTTCAAAAAATAATCATCACCAGATTGAGTGCCAGGTTTCACTTTGAGTTTTTGTTTACCTCTCAATGTTTTCACTTCAAGCTCAGTACCTAGAGCAGCATCAGCAAAACCAATTTCTATTTGCGAGTAAACATCAGCCTCCTGGCGGTGAAATTTCTCACTTTCACGAACCATAATATTGAGATAAATATCACCAGCAGGACCGCCATTCATACCAGCGTCACCGATACCTCCAAGGCGCATATTGGCACCATCATAAATACCAGCAGGAATATTAACCTCTACCTCTTTGGTTTCTCTTTTGTAGCCTTTACCTTTGCAGGAGCCACAAGGATTTTTGATTTCTTTACCACTACCACCACAGCGCGGGCAAGTTGTGGTAGATCTTAATTGTCCCAAGACAGTATTTTGCACAGATTCAACTTGACCTGTACCACCACAAGTTGAGCAGGTAACGATATCCTCGGGTTTCACTGCTCCCTTACCATCACAAGTGCTGCAAACAACTAGAGGATTGAAACGAATCTTTTTTTTGTGTTCTTGCAGTGGGTCCAAAAAATCTAAGGCTATATCTACTACCTGATCTTGACCACGGCTAGCTCTTTTGCGGCGCGCACCACCCTGCCCGCCAAAACCAAAATCTCCACCAAAAAAACTTGAAAAAATATCACCAAGATCTTCAAAACCAGCAGAGCCAAAACCAGAGTTAGAAAAACCACCAGCACCCTTTAAGCCTTCAGCGCCGTATTGATCGTAAATTTGTCTTTTTTGTGGGTCCTTAAGCACATCGTAGGCTTCCCCCAGCTTTTTAAACTTATCCTCGCTACCAGTCTCGCTATTATCTGGGTGATATTTGCGAGCAGCTTTTTTATAAGCTGATTTGATCTCCTTGTCGCTAGCACTTTTGCTAACACCTAGTAAGTCATAAAAATTGTCAGTTTCACTAACCACAAGTGATGTATTTTACTATAGATTGACCTTAGCTACTTAAAAATATGGGTAAAATGAATATTATGAAAATACTTGTTTACGCAGAGCTAAAAGAAGGTGTTTTGTCACCATCTTCAGCAGATATTATTGCCTATAGTGCTGAACTTTACGGAGTAGAAAATACCATTGCCTGTATTTTTGGAGCAAATTCAAAAGCGGCGGCTGAAAAGGCGGCTCAATCAGGTGCTTCTAAGGTGCATTTTATCGATAATTCTGAATTTGAAGTTTTTAAAAGTGATATTTTTCTAGCGGAATTTAGCAAATTAGTTGAAGCTGAAAATCCTGATTTGTGTTTTGCTAATAATTCCATCGATGCTGAAGCACTTTTTGGAATGGCAGCTGCCAAGTGCGAGGGAAATATTGCTACAGACTGTATATCTTTTGACAAGGATGCCATGCAACTCGGTCGAAGCATGTACTCAAACAAGCTCCTTGTTAAAGTGAAATTACAAGATGGCAAAAAATCATTTATCACATTTAGACCAAACAGCATTAGAGCAGAGTCTCAAGCTGAATCGTCTGGTGAACTTGTTGAGATCACAGCTAGCTCCAGCTCAAAAATCCAAGTCAAAGAAATCAAAAAAGCAGGAACTAAGGAGATACCTTTGACAGAAGCAGCTGTAATTGTTTCAGGTGGTAGAGCGATGGCAAACGCTGATAATTTTCAGATTCTTAGAGATTTTGCTGGCAAGATTAATGCTGCCGTAGGCGCTTCGCGTGCTGCCGTTGACAGTGGCTATGCTCCGCATAGTATGCAAGTTGGCCAAACAGGCAAAGTCGTTAGCCCCAACCTATACATTGCTTGTGGTATTTCTGGTGCCATCCAGCATTTTGCCGGAATGGGTTCTAGCAAGGTTATTGTTGCAATCAACAAAGATCCTGAAGCTCCAATCTTTAAAAAAGCAGATTATGGTATCGTTGCTGATCTTTTTGAAGTTGTTCCAGCCTTAAGTAAAAAAGCAGATACAATTCTCCAGTAATAATGATTTCAGAAGCCTCTCTTCATAGTTATAGTAGTTTTCTTGAAAATAGCCGCCAGCTTTCTTTGGTTTTTCTAATTGGCTTTGGTTTTTTGGGTGGGCTTTTATCCAGTGTATTGCCTTGCGTTATTAGTCTTCTACCTGTAAACCTAGCTTATATCGGCACACTTAAAATCAATGATAAATTTGAGGCTTTCAAAAAAGCAGGTGCTTTTGTATTAGGCGCATCATTGGTTCTGACCATGCTCGGACTCTTTGATAATCTGGTGTTTGCTGTATTTAATGAGTACAAGGGCATTATAAATTTCATTATTGGTTTGATTATTGTTTTGATGGCTCTCAATATGCTGGGGCTTTTTAAAATTGAGATGCCAAATTTTATGAAAAAAGTGCCAGATTCAAGTCCCTTTGTTATTGGTATGGCATTTGCTTTAGTCAGCTCTCCATGCTCTAGTCCGGTATTAGTGAGCGTACTCTCGATAGCTGCAAGCTTAAAGTCTGTGTTTGAAAGCACTATTATGATGTTTGCTTTTTCTTTGGGCTACACTGCAATTATATTTTTTGCTTCTTTATCTACAGGTCTTGTAAAACAAATGAACTTTTTCAAGTCTCATAGCTCAGAAGTAGTCAAAATCAGTGCTGCAGTACTAGGTTTGATTGGTCTTTTTTATATTTATATTGGTCTTAGAAACATGGCTGGTTTTTATTAATGCAAGAGCTTGAGAAGATTAAAGGCTTACTAAAAAAAAGACTTTCAGCACATCGCTTCAAACACACTGAGTCAGTCGCTATGACTGCCATAAAATATGCTCGTATCTATGAGCCTGATATCGAAGAAATCACTGAAGACTATATCCACAAAATTGAGATATCAGCTTGGCTGCATGATTGCTGCAAAGAGCTGAAAAACTCAGACCAGCTCACCCTAGCTGAATTCTACGGCATAGAAATTTTCCAAGAAGATA
>CAWUIS010000131.1:0-5138 GCA_963922625.1 uncultured Candidatus Melainabacteria bacterium
TATTTTTAAAATACCCAAATCATTCATAAAGCCAAAAACATCTCTCAAGCCGCCCCCAAAACCTTCATGTAGAAAGCCTGTCACTGCACCCATAATCATAAATGCAGAGGAAAAAACACTAGTTTGCGGCCCATGAGTACTAAAGATTGACAAAGGGTTTTCCTTGATTTCCTTGCAAATTTCCAAGAGCCACTTCCCTTGGTCTTGAATGCTTTCTGCAAAACTTGTAAATTTGGATTTATCATATTTATCTTTCATGGCACCAATCGCTCCATCGATCCCTGTTGCAATCCCTCTAAACATGAACATGTTCTCCATTTTCAATAGTGAGGTCATGAGCTCTAAAGTAAAAGAAGACATCAAAGCCAGATTTTTGTCTCTAAACGCGGCAAGCATACCGTAGCTTCCGTAAGCCACTTGGTGAGCCTTACTGGCATAAAGACTAAACTTATTAATAAAGCTTGAAAGAGGACTTTTGTCTAAAAGTGATAAAGGAGCACTAATAAAATTCAAAGCAGAAGAGGCGAAGGTGGTGAAGACCAAAGCTTTTTGTGAGCCACTGTGGATGTCATTAAAACCACTAAAAACTTCTCTACTTTCTTTATCAACATCAACTCCAGTTTCTGTTAAACCTTCTGATAAATCAGATCTAATTTCTTTTACTTCCTCTACCAAACCACGGGCAGCACCAGCTGATGCTTGTTTCAATTTTTGCATCACTGCAGCGGCCGCTAGCCTATCGTTATTGGTGGCAGCATTCAATTTCATTATTATGGACCAGGGTGGTCAATACGTAATTATACAACTTTATGTAAATACCTACGTTATATATTTTTAGTAATCATTTTGATTACGCAAAAACTTTAATAGTATAATAAATCAAAGCTCAATTACGATGCGGCAACAGCCTAAAATGGACGATTAGCTCAGTTGGTAGAGCACTTGCTCGACACGCAAGGGGTCAGTGGTTCAAGTCCACTATCGTCCACCATGTAATTTTCAATGTGTATCTAAAAGCAATACTGGTCCTGCTGGGACTATTCGTGTTGGGTTTATTGACTCTTGACTCCAATAATAGTGGGTTTTGATATGGTCAAAATTGACGGTAGGTTTTATTGCTGAGTTCTCGTAAATTCTTGCAGTGTAGTTTGCAAGGTTTTTGTACTCTTTTAGCATTTTGATATTGCATTTGAAATGAGAGTAGTAAACAATATCAAAGCGAATTAAGGTAGTAAAAAGTCTGATATCTGCTTCAGTTAAAGTCTCAGACAAAAGATAGTTACGTCCATCTAATTGTGCTTCGATTATATCTAGGGCTTTAAACAGCTCATTTACATTACGATCATAGGCTTCTTGTGTGGTTGCAAAGCCAGATTTATAAACGCCATTATTGATTTTGTCGTAAACAAAACTATTCATTTTGTCAATTTCGTCTCTTAGTGCAAGAGGATATAAATCCAGCTCTGGGTTTTGAGCATATTGATTAAACTCTCTATTCAATATACGAATGATTTCTGCGGACTCGTTATTAACAGCGGTTTGTTTTTGTTTATCCCATAATAATGGTACCGTTGCTTTTCCTGTAAATTGAGGATCAGCTTTGACATAAATATCTTTTATGTACTGAGCTTGATTGATTGGATCAGCGCTGCTGCCAGGATAGTTGTCAATAAAGCTCCAACCCTCTTTGCCCATTTTAGGACTAACAATGGAAACCGAAATAACATCTTCAAGCCCCTTCAAGGCTCTAAATATAAGGGTTCTGTGTGCCCAAGGGCATGCATAAGATACATAAAGATGGTACCTATCTTTTTCTGCGGTAAATTTAGAATCTGCTGCAATAGTATCCCTGAAGGCTGATTTTTGTCTAATAAATTCACCGTCTTTCACTGATGAATTTACTGGATTGATTTCCCATTTTCCTGATATTAAAGTTCCCATTGTTTTTTCCTTTTTTTATTTACTCTGATTTACTCGGTGATTAGATCAAAACTAACTAAAACTTCATCATGTATAAGCTTGTCGCCAAGATTAGTGAAAAATTGTCCTGAACCATAGCGGATTTTATAGTCTGTTCTATCAAACTTAAACTCACCAATTAATTTATGCTTATCGTTGTTTGTATAAGTACCAACAAAGCTAATAGGTTTTGAAATATCTTTGATAGTTAAATCACCTTGAAATTCATACTGCTTGTCATTGATCTTCTTGACTGATTTTGATTTAAATTTTGCTATTTTGTGATTTTTGATATCAAAAAAATCTTTAGACTGTAAGTGACCTAGTAGTTTCTGCGCCAAAGCACCCTCAAGATCATCGCTAGTCATTTGACTAAGATCAATTTCAATCTCTGCTTTTTTGATTTCGCCTTTTTTGTTGATATCAACTTTAGCAGTCTCAATTGCAACCGTGCCTGTATGCGAGCCAAGAGCTTTAATGCCTTTACTTCCGTACCACTTTACGCTGCTCTTTTGCTTGGCTATGGGGAAGTATTGAGCCTGAGCTATATTGCTTGAGGCTAATGCTGATAATGCTAGGACTGAGGCTGTAACTATTGTGTTTTTCATGTGTATCTCCTTATGCTTTTAATATACCGCAAGACGTTCACCTAGATGGTGAGAATATACTGCTATAATGTTCTGTAGTTTGAACATGTTTTTGCTCGGATATTAACTATGCGCCTAGAAAATATCAAGATTCTCAATGCAATAGCCAAGTTTGGCAGTATTAATGCAGCTGCTGAAAATTTATTTATGGCAAAGTCTGCCATTAGTACTAGTATCAAGCAAGCTGAACTTGAATTTGGTTTTGATCTGCTTGATAGGTCAGGTTACAGAGTCCAGCTGAGCCATAAGGCAAAAATGTATCTTGAAAAAGCACAAAAACTTTTGCAACTGGCTGATGACTTGGATGCTTATACCAAGCAGCTTGGCGACAATATAGAAAGCTCTATCAAAATCAGCTCAAGTCTTTTGTTTGACTTACAAGACTTCATTAGCCTCATCAAAAAAGCTAATAAAAAGTTTCCAAGTACCTCGGTTGTCATTGAACGAGAAGTTTTAAGTGGTGAAAAAATGCTACTCGATGAAATAGTCGATTTGGCAATTACAGAAGTCAGAACCGATACCGTGAACATTGAGAGTAAACAAATTGCAACAGTCTCGATGCCATTGGTGATTTCAGCTTCTCATGACTTTGTGCGCTCATTAAAACACAAAAAAGACATTGAGTATTTACAAGACTTTCCTCAAATTGTTTTAAGAAGTACTTTTGCTGATTCTAGTGCTACTGGTGGAATTTATAAAAATGCTCCTCACTGGAATGTCTCTGATGACTTCACCAAGCTTGAATTAATTAGGCAAGGTCTGGGTTGGGGCAGAATGCCTGAATACCTTATTAAAAAAGATCTCGAAAAGGGTAAACTAATTCGCTTGGACAATATAGAAAAAGCTTTGAGCTTAGCTATTTATATCAGCAGACGCAGTAGAGACCCTCATGGCAAAGTAGCAGAGTTTATTTGGGAGTTTTTTTAAAAATTAGGCTTTCGCTAAATCGGTTTGCTCTTTTTTACGAGCTTTTTCTTCACCAACTTCAGCATTCCATTGCTGTTCTTCGATTCTCAGCTCTCCTAACAAAGCTCTTGCTTGGTAAAGCATGTGACGTATAACATCTTGCTCCGGTAACTGATTTGCAAAGTCGGCAACACCACCATTAGCATCTTCAAGGTAGGCTTCAAGCCCCTCTTCAAATCCTGCTTGTAAAACAGATCCATTTGGAAGTGATTGATAGACAGAACCAACGTCATCAACAATATCCTGTAAATTTCTACTCAAGGTACTTGATGGAGCCCCTAGGATAGCAAGCTGTAATTCCATTTCAAGCTGGCCGATAATCTGTTGCTGACCATCTATCTGAGAGCGAATCTTTGCTAATTGTTGAGTAGAATTTATTGCTGGCATAGATCTCTGCTCCTTCTATGTGCTTAATATTACACAGCTTGATTAAGTCAGAGTTAAGGGCTTAATTTAAATCACTTAGATAAAAATATGAGTATGTCACCATCTGACCATTCTTGGTCAGCATGAATAAAGAAATAGCCATTTTTTCTTTTGATAATCAAAGGAATCCAAGAATCATCAGCCATTGACTCTATTTTCAGGTCCTGTATAAACTTAGATCCTTTACCAGTGAGAACCATGTCAGAAATCTTTACTGTATCTTCTTCCACGGCATCTTTCCAAGCTTGAATCGAAACAGGCTTGGCATAAGCTAAATTACCACCAATTTCATCCACTAGATTATGATGCAGACCTTTGTTTGGAGAGTCAATTGCAGGATAGACCTCAGGTACTTGATAGTGCTCTTTTGCCATCTGGCAGACCAGGTAATTGACCTCGGAGTTTGCGGTAGTGGCAATCAAAATTGATGCTTTGGAGATATTGGCGTTTTCCAAGACAATAGAATCAAGGGCATTACCACAAACCGTTTGTAAATCATCTTCTTGTGAGATCAAACAATGTTCTTTATTATTGTCGACAAGCGTCACATCTCTACCTATCTCTTTAAAGGCAGTTGCAAGTGTGCGTCCCAAAGCATTAGCTCCTACCACAATGATGCTGCCACCTTTTTCTAGGCAATCACAAGCAGCAGCAACACGCCGAGCTGACATGCCTTGAGCGGTAACCGTGATCATAATGGTCAGAAAGACCATAGCCTCTACGACGTAGGCTTCATCAAAGCCTTGCTTGGTCAAAATTAAGGTAAAAAGAGAAGCTACCGAAGCAGATACTATACCTTTAGGGCCAATCCAGGAGACCAAAAGTCTTTCACGAAAACCAAACTTAGCTTCAAGAGAGGTGAAAACAGCTAGAGGGCGGACCACTAAGACAACTATTAAGACAACTAAGATCCCATTAAAGCCCACCTGAAATAGTTGATTGAGATCTAAGTTTGCTGAAATCAAGACAAACAAAATTGAAATAAATAAAATTGATAATTGACCTTTAAATTTTTTGAGTGCGTTTAGTTGAGGGATATTTTCACGTTGTACTGCAAAACCAGCAATGACCGCTGCCAGGATGCCAGTATCTGATTCGAATAAATTGGATACAAAGAAAGTTGCTAGTACCCAAGCAAAC
>CAWUIS010000132.1:0-5097 GCA_963922625.1 uncultured Candidatus Melainabacteria bacterium
GCTTGTGAGTAATATTACTGGTATGAGAGTGCAAGCAAATAAGGCTATTGTTGGAGCTAACGCTTTTGCTCATGAATCTGGAATCCACCAAGACGGTGTTTTGAAGCATCAAAAAACCTATGAAATCATGAACCCAGAAGATGTTGGTTTACTCTCAACGCAAATTCCTCTAGGACCTCGTTCTGGTAAGCATGCTTTGAAATCTAGACTCGAACAACTGGGCTTTGAAAATATCGATCAAGAGACTTTACAAATAGTCTATGAGCGTTTTATTAGATTGGCTGATAAGAAAAAGCGTGTTGATGACAGAGATTTGCTGAGCCTGGCAACTAACGAAACCATTGAAGCTGAGCGCAAACAAACCTTTGAGCTCTTGCACGTCCAGGTGACATGTGGCTCTGGTGGCTTGCCTACTGCAAGTGTGATTTTAAGAGACAACCGCGATAAGACTAATGTCTTGAAAGGAGCAGAACTAGGTACAGGACCGGTTGATGCTATTTGCAAATGTATTCGCAAGCTTGCTAAAGCTGATTGTACTTTGATTGAATTTACTGTTAATTCGGTTACCGAAGGTATAGATTCTCTGGGAGAGGTGATTATTCGTGTCAAAGATAGTCAGGATTCTGGAGTCTATTCTGGGCATGCTGCCAAGACCGATATTATTATCGCTTCTGCTCAAGCATACTTAAATGCTTTGAATCGATATTTTGAAAAACGACAAGCCGGTAAATTAAATCCTCAGACAACAGCTAGCTTATGATTATTGCTATCGATGGACCAGCAGGAAGTGGTAAGAGTACCGTTGCCAAGATTGTAGCTCAGAGACTTGGCTACCAATATATTGACAGTGGTGCTATGTACCGTGCTGTTACTCATGCTTGGTTGGAGCAAAAATTTTCTAACCCGCAGACTTGTAGTTCTGGTATAACTGAGCAAGAATACGATGAACAAATCCTGAATGAAATCTTGATGGACTTTGATTTTGCTTTTGATAAGGAGAAAGTGTTCTTGCATGCCAAAGATATTAGTGAAGCGATTCGCCAAAATATTATTAGTCAAAATGTTAGCTATATAGCTTCTTTTGCAATTGTTAGAACAGCTCTAGTTGCACTACAAAGACAATTGGCTAGCAAACAAAGTGTGGTTATGGATGGCCGGGATATTGCGACTGTGGTTTTTCCTGATGCTGAATCTAAGATTTTTCTGACTGCTTCAGCTGAGGTCAGGGCTCGTCGCCGTGAAAAAGAGCTAAGCCAAAAAGGTGAGAGTCTTGACTTTGATAAGCTGCTTGAAGAAATTAAACAAAGAGATCATCTTGATAGCACTAGAGAAATTTCACCTCTTAAAAAAGCGAGTGACGCTGTTGAGATTTCGACTGATGATTTATCTATTGATGAGGTTGTTGAAAAAATCTTGTGCTTAAAGGCTAAAGTCTAACCCCATCTCTTTGTCTTGTTCTTCAATTAGTGCATTTAGCTTTTCAATCTCATCAAAACTTTTTGGTTTAATGCTTTCTTTTTCTTGAAAGACTTTTTCTGCTTTTTTGATTTTTTTTATTGGGGCTGCTTTTTTGACTAATTGAGCTTTAGGAAGCCTCTCCTCTGTGTGTAGGGGCTCTTGGATTTGAAGATTGATTAAGGTTGCTAAAATGCTACTCAAATCCTCGATGCTGTTATGCTTGCTTGAAACTTGATTGATGAAGTAAAGCTCTGGGTTAGTATAGAATTTGTTTTCAATTAATGACCAGGTTCCCTTTAAAGAGAAATATAGGCTCTTAAAAGGTCTTTGTTCATTAATATACTCAGCGCTCAAATAATTTAAATTTACTGAGCCAGGGTAGAGTGGTTCTAGTTTGAAAGCTTCCTCTTTAAGTAAGCCTTCGAAATTTAAAAAAGCATGGTAGCTAGTAAAGTTATAAAGCATTAAAGCTACTTGGTTATAATTTCTGCCAGAAAAATTTTCAAGGAAATTATTTTTTAAATCTGCTAGTTTGGCATTAGATTTTTTGAGTTCTATGAGTTGTTTAGATTCGTTTGATTGCACTTGATTTTTTATTTCGCTAAGAGCCTTGCTGCAAAAATCAATTTTCACTTTGTTTTTTGCTTCTCTTGTAAAGCTTTTACTGAGATCTAATCTTTTTTGATAGTAAGATTGAGCTCTTTTTTTATTGAAATTGAAAATCAAGATACCAGAACTGATCATGAGCATGAGTATTAAAGTGAAAATTGCAGCAGGTAACAAATTTAGCCCATGACTTTTCTTTTCTGCTTTTGTAGGCTCTTGAAAAAGCTGGCTTTTCATTTCTGTTAATTTTTCAAAATATAGTCTAATGCAAGAACCCTCACCAGCCAGTGTATCGACCTTGATTGAAGCATTATGGTACTGGATTATATCTACCAAGCTAGATAGACCATGTCCACTATGATTTTCAAGACCAGTATCTTTATTAAGTTGTTTAGCTAAAGCTTCCGGTATAGCCTTACCAAGCGAGCTTACTTTTATTTCCCAACAATGACCCGTGTCGTGTAGCTCAAGTTTGATCTTGGCGTTAGTATGTTGCAGGGCATTTTCAATTAAGTTTAGTATTGCCTTTGATAATAAATTAAAGTTGCCATTAGTTAAAGCGTGCTCGCTATGAGTATAGTCAATAAGATCAAGGCGGGAGACAGCACTCAATTGAAATAGTTCGAGTTCTAATATATCTTTAAGGTCAACAGATTCTTTGTGATAGAGCAGGTCTAATTGCGCTTCTTGACTATTTTTGAAATTCTTACTTGAAAAGCGTTCTTGTATTTTGTTTAGCTCTTCAAATAGATCTCTGAAATGATGAGCAGCTCCTTTGGCAAAATTGAAAGCTTTTCTATCCGGGTTTTTCTCAAGACTTTTTTTAATGAGCTGAAAAAAATTAGAAGCATCATGTAAGTGTGAGTTGTTCAAACTCGTGATTGCTTTGAGGTAGTTAAGATTGGAGGTTTTTCTTTTTTCTTCGCGCCTTTGAAAATAAAGCACAATGAGTCCAATGAGCGCGATGTTTGAAATAATTGCTGAAATGATAATGGTCATTTTTTGGCTCATTAAACTCTAAAATAGCATGTGTATTTTAAGGTTTTGGCTCCAGTTTGAAAATTATCAATGAGATTGTTGGTAGAGCAAGAAGGCTAACAATAGACATGGCTATATTTAAAAAGGCAAAATTTTCCTCAAAGCTAGTGAGCTCCAGGCTAAGTCTGTCTATGATATTTTTGCTAAGAGGAAGTAAGCTGATTAAGACAAGTGATTTAAGCCAAAATATCAGTGTCGTGCTAGATATTTGAGATAGTTTGCTAGAAGGGCTAAAAGCAATAAAAATTGGAAAAAATATTTTCCCAAGTACTATGTGGATAAGCAGAGTGGCTAGAAAAAAAATAAAAACAAACTGAGCGATTATGTCAATGATACTAAGAGTCATTGCTGGCATATAGCCAATATTATTGACTAGCTCTGACCAGTTCTGTTCGAGACTATTTGTAAAACCAAAATCAAATAAATTAAAGCCTCCTAAATATTGGCTAAGAGATTGTTCAAGGCTATTGCCTAGCTTTAAAATACTATTACTGATTTGCGAAGAATATTTGATGGCGATGCTGGCAAGCAAGCTAATAGCTAATGGCTCTTGGATGAGCTTGATGATTTGTTTTTCTTGTTTGAGTATTTTATAAAAAACATTGCATAAGATTATTAAATATAGAATGGCATAGGATGATTTTTTACAGATTTGTTCCAGTCTCCGCAAAGAGGATTGTTTACTGATTCTTTGTGCTAATGAAATGAGACTTTTATGTTTTTGTGATGACAAAAAATCTTCAATTTGCTGGTGAGAATTAATATTACTATTAACAAACTCTTCTGCTTGAACTCTTCTTTGATAGTCTGGATAGCCCTTGAAACTATCTTTGAGAGCAAATTTGACTCCATCTTTTACTTGTAGAGTGACATCTAGGATACCAGTACCAAGTTGGAATTTATTGCTGATACTATTAGAAATTAGGTTTTCTAATAAGTTGTTTGATTTTAATTTTTCTTGCTTGCTGTAATCAAGAGGAGATTTTAGGTTTTTGATGCTGATTCTTTGATTTCTTTTTTCGGCATAGCCAGAGCTTGGTTTTGTTTCTTTGATTATGTCAAAGATATCTACTGCTTTTGCACTAAATGAAAAACTACTAACTATGAATATAAGAAATATTAACTTCATTTTGCTTGAAACTTGCTGATTTGTGTAAAGTGCATGGATTTGCTATCAAAAATCAGCTCTATCTCTATTTTGCGATTTTGATAATTGCCTTGTGGGAAAATTTCTTCACCTAGTGCAATAAGCTTGTACTGCTGATTGTCACTTTGTTCAATAAAGTAATCACTCAATTTAAAGCTGGCATTTAAATTTAACTTTTGTCTTTGCATAAATTCAGCACTAATACTCTCATTGAATAAAGCTTCTGAGCTTAATGATTTGATATAGGCAAGTGACACAGAATCAGTTCTAAAAAAACTTATAAGATACTTTTCAAGAATCTGCTTTAGTTCATGATGGCTTATTTGAGGCTTGTCATTTATCTGCTCAAGAGTTTGTTTGTTTTCGTTATTAGCTTTATTGTTTGCAGGGATTCGTTTGAGTAAAATGCTTTGAGCTAAACATAGGTTCAGGACAAGACTCAAAGCGAGAAATAGTTGTAATTTTTTGACAAGACCGCTTTGACGCATCCAAGAAAATACGAAATTATTCTGCATTTGTTTCCTTTATTTTCAGAAGTTCTGAGCAAGTTTGTTTAGCAGCTTCTACTCGGTTGAGATTCTTTCTATGATGAAAATTATTGAACAAAGCCTCTCTTTGATTAGAAAAATCACGATTAGAGTTGCAGAGAATTTCTTCGAGCTTATCAAGTCTTTGTTCAACTAAGCCACAGTTTTTGCTAGTTTTGACTAGTGCTATGCCACTTTGATTAAGCAATGGAGAGTTGAGTAGCTCTTGTTCTTTGTTGTTTAAATTGGCGTATTTTGCCATTGAGTTTCTGTCATGAGCTTCTTTCATTTGAAAACATATAGCTGCATAAGCTGACGAAT
>CAWUIS010000133.1:0-5076 GCA_963922625.1 uncultured Candidatus Melainabacteria bacterium
AGTTGAACAATTAGGGTTAGCGATAATGCCTTTATGTTCTTGAAGATCGCGAGCATTAACTTCTGGTACTACTAGAGGCACATCAGCATCCATACGAAAAGCAGATGAGTTATCGATGATGACAGCGCCAGCATCCACAATGTCCTTAGCAAACTTTTTGCTTATAGCACCACCAGCTGAAGCAAATACAATATCAATACCTTGAAAAGCCTGAGCTTCAGCAAGTTCTACAGTATATTCTTTGCCACTTGGGCTTTTAATAGTTTGACCAACAGATCGTTTGCTTGCAAGCAGTTTTAGATTTGCACAAGGAAAATTACGCTCTTCCATAATGTCCAAAAGCAATCTACCAACATTACCCGTAGCGCCTAGAATTGCGACATTATACTTTTCTTTCATAGTAATACATTATAATAGAGCCAAAGTGAAGGAAAGCAAAAAAAACATTGCGTTTATAGCTCTTGGAAGCAACCTTGGTGAGAGGGAAGCAAACTTTGCTGCTGCAATTGCAAAATTCAACGAGAACCAAGAAACTCAAGTAGTAAAAGCATCAAAGTGGCTTGAAAACCCAGCAATAGACGAAGCTGGTCCTCATGATTTTCTTAACGGGGTCATCAAACTTGAAACCAATTTAGATGCTTTTGAGCTTTTTGCTTTAAGCCAAAAAATTGAAATTGAGATCGATCCGAAACGAGAACAAAGAGGCAGAAAAAAAGCACGGCTAATAGATATAGATATTCTGACTTTTAATAACGAAAAAATCCAAAGTGATGAGCTGGTACTACCACACCCCAGGATGCATTTACGCTCTTTTGTGATGAAGCCTTTGATGGAGATTGAAGCTAGTGATATGGCTGAAGAAATCATCAAAAGATCAGAATTCAAAGCAAGCAAAAATACTATTCATGTACCGCATTCCTACACCGTGACAGGCAAAGAAAACGAAAATCTCAAAAAGCAAGCTAGTAGTTTAGCCCGCTCGGTACTCAATAGCTTTGATAAATTTAAAATTCGTAAAATGTACTTAGATGATATCGACCAAGTGCATGCTTTAGACCAAAAAGTTTTTGGACCCAAGCATTGGTCCCGTAATGTTTTTTCAAAAGAGCTAAGTAACAATTTCACTGATTACCTCATTGCAGAAGACTCTAAAGAGTTTCGTAAAATCATCGGCTACGCTGGTGCTTGGTTTGTATTAGACGAAGTGCATATTATGACACTTGGTATTGAACCTGAATTTCGACGTAATAAAATTGCCGAAGCCTTTATTTGCGCCATTATCGCTACGGCTCTCCAAAACGACTCGCGTTCTATTAGCCTTGAGGTGCGTGCCAGTAATGAAGCAGCTAAAAAACTTTACAACAAATTTGCTTTTCAGAGCCTGGGCATGCGTAAGGGTTACTACGACAATCCTAAAGAAGATGCGCTTTTGTTATGGACAGAAAATATTCAAGAAACCGAATTTCTAGAAAACTATATCAAAAGACTAGAGGCTCTCCAGGCAAAATTCCAGGCGCCTAATTCAACTCATTAGCCGGAATTTTTGGTGGACTATTTAGTTTGACTTGGCTTTTTGCAATTGCTGATTCTAGGCAGCTTTGACGCGCACCACGCTGACCTTGATAATTACTAACACCATGTTTTTTCTTACCGTATGAATTTGCTACAGGTAAGTTTTTCATGAAAATCATCTGTGCAATAGCCTTGCCTGCTTCTAAAGTAAGAGCTGAAGCACCTTGATTAGTAAGCTCCACTACTCCTTCTCCCTCAAAACCACTATCAAAGAGTCCTGCAGACTCAACATACAAACCAAGTCTTGCCCAAGAACTCTTGCCCTGCAAGATACCATGAATATTTGAAGGAAAATAAAAATACTCTTCGGTAGTTGCTAGGACAAAATCACCTGGTTCCAAGACAATAAAGTCTGCTTGATAAGTCTCAAAACTACCATCTTTATTTTGGCGAGCAAAATCTCTTCCTAAGTGCACATCAAGACTATTAGGCTGCACAGCTTCGTCTCTGTGATGGTCAATTTTCATGAAGCCAAAGGCAAGGTAGAGTCGAATTTGCCAGTCGACTAAATTGCCTGGAGCAATAAAAGTCATATGAAGCAAATAAAAAATTAAAAAGCTAAAAGATATTCCAATAAGCATTGTCTTTTATTTTAACAAATTAGCCTGCTGCTTCCAGTTCTTTTGTGATTACATCAGAACCTAATAAATTTCTAAGCTCGTCTGTTTTAGAGGATTTTGCAATGACATCCTCGATTCTAACCATACCCTGCTTGTAAAGATCTGCAAGAGCCGCTTCCAAAGTCTGCATGCCTTCTTTTCGGCCGGTTTGAATTGATGAGTAGATTTGTGTGGTTTTCCCTTCTCTAATCAAGTTACCAATAGCAGGTGTCACAGTCATGATTTCCATTGCCATGCAACGTCCAGCTCCGTCTTTTTTAGGTAGTAAAGTTTGTGACAAAACAGCTTTGAGAGAGTTGGAAAGCTGGATACGGATCTGAGTTTGCTGCTCAGGAGGAAAAACATCTATCAGCCTGTCTATAGTAGATGCCGCCGAGCTTGTGTGCAAGGTACCAAAGACAAGGTGACCTGTTTCTGCTGCTGTGACAGCAAGTGAGATTGTCTCCAAATCACGCATCTCACCAATCAGAATGACATCAGGATCTTCACGGAGAGCCGATCTTAAAGCAGCATTAAAACTATGAGTATCACTACCAACTTCACGTTGGTTGATCAAAGATTTTTTAGAGCTATGCACAAACTCAATGGGGTCTTCAATTGTCAGTATATGCTCATCTCTGTGAGTATTGATCCAGTCAATTATGGCAGCAAGAGTGGTCGACTTACCTGAGCCAGTAGGTCCTGTTACCAAAACCAAACCACGAGGTAGTTTCGCCACATCTTTGGTTGGTGCGGGTAATTTAAGTTGGTCCATACTTGGGATTTTTTCAGTAATAGTTCTTAAAGCTGCAGCATAGCCGAGTCTATCTTTATAAACATTGACCCTAAATCTACCAACCCCAGGAAGACCATAAGCCAAATCAAGTTCGTGAGTACTTTCCAAAACCTCTTGTTGGTGTTTAGTAAGAAAGCTGTAAACCAATGTTTTCACTTGATCTCTTGTAAGCGGGGCAAATTCGGTTCTTTTGAGTCCACCATTGACCCTTAAAATTGGGGGTTCGTTAGCAGAGATGTGTAAATCAGAAGCGTTGTTATCAATGACTAAGCGAAGCAGTTTTTCTATCATAAAACTATAGTACCCGAAAAACTTTGTAACAAGTCTCTAGAAGAGTTGAAGGATCATTTTCTTCGGTTTGTAAGATTAAATAGTTGCCTCTAAATTTGGCAATAATATACCAGTGCTCACGGTCTTGGAAAATCATCTGGCACAGCATACCGGTACCTAATTTTTTAGAAATTTCATTATGACGGTTAAAGACATCCATAATGGTGTCCTTGGCATGCCCGGACCAATTAAAGACAGTGTTATGCAACATTTTGCCGTCTTTATCAACACAAACAGCTCCACTGATGTCCATTTCGATATTTGAGAGCAAAATATTTTCGATATTTTCAAGTTTACGGTTGGCTTCAATTTCGCCGCTTTCATAATCTTTGAGATATAAATCAAATAAAGAGCCTACTTCTGCTTTGAGATTATTGGAAAAATCAACCCGTTCTTGCTCTTCTTCGATCTCAGCAATTTTGGCAAGGTCCCTTTCTTCTTTGGTTTTAAATCTTCTTACGGGTGCTTTACGATTAAGCTCAACTGCAAACAAAAGACATACCAAAAAATTTATAAAAACCAAACCAATTATATTTACGGCAACAGAATTAGGAATTCCTGAACTGCTCATTTCAAAAGCAAAAAGTTTAAATTTGGCTGCAAAAGGCATGAAGCTCAGCACAGCAAAACTGAGACTCAAAAAAATTAAATATTGAAATCCCAGAGCAATGATTTCTTTAATGCTGGCTTTCGGAAAACTTGCAAGCACAACCAAAAAAATCAAAGACACTTCTCCTAAGATCAAACTAATGATAGGGATCTCTTTGATGAATTGAGTCAAAAAAGGTAGCGGTGTTACCAAGACTAAAGTAAGCAACATGGCATTGACCAAAAAAGCTGGCCTTAGTTTCCGTTCAACTTTAGTCTCTGTCTGCATTTATCTAAATGTAACGCCAAGTTCTTTTTCAAGCAAGCTTTTAAGCTTAACTATTTCCGCATCAATTTCATCACCACTGAGTGTTTGACTTTCAGACTGCCATTTAAGCCTAAAGCTTGTACTTTTGCTGGGCTCATCACTACTAGAACTTCTCTTGAAGAAAGATACTAAACGAGAAGATTTAAAATCTTTTTTGATGGTCTTATTGATCAAGTCTTCAATATCCTGAGCCAAAATTTCTTCTTTACTATCCACTGTGATATCTCTTTCAATAATTGGAGTACTTGCAATTTGTTTGAATTTGATTTTGCTTAATTTTGGTAATTGAAGCTCGAGTACGTAGGATTCATCAGGCAAATCCCAGCTTTTACTTAGCTGAGGGTGAAGTTTGGCGATAACACCAATTTCTTTACGAGCATCTTCTATTTTTGCTGATACCCCTGGATGAAACAAATCTTGCTCTAAGCCAGGCTCAAAAGCTATAAAGCGAGCACGCGGAAATAGCTTATCAACACTTGATTTGAGCTCATAAAAAGCTTCCGCGAAAGTTTTTGCTTTAGCGCCAGTCCAGTCTTTCTCTGTTTTCACAAAGATTGCAGCTAGTTTAGGAGCTTCAAGGCAATTACTCAAATCAGCAGCTTCTTTATCGCCACTTAGGCTGTAAGCTTTACCCAGCTCAAAAAGTTTAATGTCTGAACTTTTGTCATAAGCGTAATTTCTACTTGCGGCTTGTACCAAAGCAGGAATCAAAGAGCGTCTAAGGTAACGATGCTCACGAGATAAAGGATTGTCCATCTCTATCAAAGTGCTTTGATTTACTTGTGCATCAAGTTTTTCAAGGCTATCATCAATCAAACTACTTAAAATTGCTTGTGAATAACCCTGCGCGGTAAATGTCTCTA
>CAWUIS010000134.1:0-5052 GCA_963922625.1 uncultured Candidatus Melainabacteria bacterium
AGCTCTCAGAGTTCTCAATGAGCTCTTGATAAATTGATCTTTTAAACTCCATCTATAAGAGACATATCATACTTTTAGGATTTCCTTTAATTGGCATGGAATTCTAAAAAAATTAAGATTCCATACTACTGGTTCAAAACAGTAATTATCCTCTGTTGCATTTCAATTCCAAAGTCCTTTCAATACAACTAAACTCAAATTGAGAAAAGGTACTAGGATGGCGAAGATAGTCCACTAAGCCTCCACCATTTTTAACCTTTCTTTACGCAAGAAATGACGATTGATATTACCCAAGGCGTGAATTGTAGAAGATGCTAACGATAATGAAATATTAAGTAGCAATGACACCAAGGACCTATCAAAAATTATTGCAAAAATACTGAACGGTCATATTTATCTTCTTAGTCCAGAGAAGAGCATTTCGCAACTATTTGGTCCTTATAAGGAATTGTGTAGGATCCACTAAAAAGTTTTTCCATCCCGATCTGAGTAGTTACCCAAAACTTGATCAATTATGATAATATTCTTCGTTCATACCTGGCAAGATATTTACTAATTGTGAACCTTCTCATCAGGGACCAAAGGGTCCAAAAACTCCTGCTCAAATCACGCAGGAGAGAAGAGCTTTGCTTAAAAATAGAGAAAGATTAATAAGACAAGCTGCAATGCGAACTGCTGAAAATGCAGATGAACAAAAAAGACCAAGTTTAGCAGTTGTTGATATACCAAAGTCACCTGAAACCCCAAAGAAAGATCCTGTTAAGCTTGAAAGCTATAGAGAATCATTGTCAAAAGCTATTACTGAAGCCGAAGGCGCATCTGAAAAAGCTATAGCTCTAGACATTAAAAACACGAAAATTTTATCTGATGAAATTTTCGCCATTGAAGATAATGGCAAAAGGGATAAACTAGTTGAATGCCTAATTGAGTATAGAGTTGCAGCTGCTTCACCAGACCCTAAAGATATTAACGCTGGCAATGTTACTAGAATTACTCAGAGAATTTATGCTTCTTATAAAGCATATGATGCCTTGATTCGTGCCCAAAATAAAAATGCTCTGGTATTTGATAGATCCTTCCCAGAGGGCTTAAAAAAATTAAAACAGCAAACAGGTGCTGCTAAGAGTTATGGATTTGATGAAAAACCAATTGCTGAAATGGTAGAGGAATTCAATGCAGAGCCGGTTAAACGTCTAGAAGCTTTAATGAAATCCTTGGGGAGATTCGATGTCTTTATAAAGCAGCATAAAGCATCTGGAAGAGATAGTAACAAAGGTATGAAATATAAAAAAGATTACACTAAAACAGGTATTGATAATGAGCGTGATCTTTGGATTGCCTTGTTAAAGTACTATAAGCCAGAATTATCTGATGATGGTATCGAGCAATTTTTAAAGCCCATAAGGCATTTATATCATTATGCTAATAATGGAGATGGTGATTTTTCTCAAATGATATTGGCTTATTATTTTTATGTCCGTGAATTAGGGGCAAGAATGAACGTTGAAGGTTTTGATGAAGATCAACGGTTGAAAGTTAATTTTGATCGTACCTGTATGACTTTAAATTATCACCTAAAAGAGTCTTTGCCTAGCACGCCAAATTTCAAAAAATTAATAGAATTTATTAGAAAAAATCCTCAGCTGGTGAAGGAGATTCCAGATCAGCTTTTTGATGTTGATGGTATTAATGTTACTGCAGAGTTGCCAAGTGCAGTAGATTTCTTTTTGCAGTACCAACTGCCTGATTGAATATTGCTGCGATACTTTACAAGCTTTAGCTTAAAACCATTAATTTCAACTCCAAAGCTCTCTCAATACAATTAAACTCACACTAACCTTATTTTCTGCGTTCTTGAGCAAAGTCAATTTTCATTGGGCGACCTTTTAGTTCTTTATTATTCATCTCTTCTTTGGCAGCACTAGCAAAGTTAGGCTCAGCAAAAGTGACAAAACCAAAGCCCTTGCCATCAATCACAATAGATTCTGTAACTTCCCATTGGGAAAACGCTTCTTTTAATTCATTGCTCTGAATTGAGTAATCTAAGTTACCAACATATATCTTCTTATTCATACTTTTATCCTTTTAATTAACTGATTTAAGGACAATAAATAACAAGACCTTAATTAGCATTAATAGAAGGTTAGCATTATTTGACTGTTGTGTCTTGTAAACACTCCGCCCATTCAAATAAATCCTGAAGTTGTTCAAGGTCCTCTGGTAATTCCATTCCAACACTATTTTTATAAAGCTCACGGTTATGCATTAAGTAACCATTAGCTATACCTCCAATAACTTTGTGATCACTTAGCTTGTCTTTATAAGAACTTAGAAGCTCTACATCATAATTAGCTAAGTTTGATGCGAAATTTTGAATATATTCTCGAATCTCATTTTTTATATTATCTACAATAAAGCCTCTGCCATGCACTTGTGGCATATTATCCAAGACTAGCTTAGCTTTGTTATTCTCATCTTTAGCTAATAAAAATCTTCTATAACCAATAATTTCCCCCTCATCATCTTTAATCACAGCATATTTTGTTCCGGCGTGGAAGCCAGTAACAAAAGAGAAGACACCCCTATCTCTTGAAAATGGCGCACAGGTTCCAACCTTTGAACCAAGTATTAGAATGTTTTCTAGGTCATTGTGGTCAACAAAACTAATATTGTAATTTTTCCCCTCGTTAACAACAGTCTTGGCTGGAATTAATGATGCATTGAGCCACTTATCAATTTTCACCCCACAACGCTCTATTTCTCTGAGAACATGAAGTTTCTCTGCTCTCAAGACTAGAACAGTTTCTTGATTGTCATCATTGCCATAAGTACTCAAATCAAATTTACTATAAAATCTAGGTTCTGTTATGCCCAGGATAGAATCATCGAGAATAGCCTTTAACATTACTCTTAAACAATCTTCAAATACAGGCCAATCATAAAAGCCGTTTATCATCATAGCTAAAACTCTTTTTGGAAATATTTTTAAAAGCTTAGCTAGCTGGTCAGGAGATAAGTCCTCTTGTTTTCCTACAAAAGTAGCTATTCTCTTCTGGAGTATGCCATCATGTCCAGGTTTAACTGTAAAAAGATCTTCTATTCTGCTTGTTTTGTCTCTTGATATTTGACGTTCGTATCTGCTCCTGGCTGCTTCGACTTTTTCGACCAACTTAAGGTTTTGACGGTGATTTGATTCTCTGTTGTAGTGGCGTCTTACGACCATGCTTAAGATATTATCATGGGCGCTACTTATTTACCTAATGTCGTAGAATGATTTTGTTGTGTCACGGGAGCGTATCTTAATTTATAGGCAAGGGGCAATTGGTGATGTGATTCATACATTGCCATTGGTGCGTTTGCTTAAAGAGAAAAAACCGAGCGCAAGCATAGAGTATGCCGTTGCACCTGTCTTGACAGAGCTGCTGGAAAGCTCGACTGATTTTATTGATAAGGTTTGGCCTGTAAGGCGTGATTCCTTTGAAGAGGATATTGCTAAGGCTGCTCATGCAGAAACTATTGATGAGTTTATATTTCTGCATTCTGCTTGGTGGAAAGCTTGGTGGATAAATTTGCAACATGTACATGCAAGAGAGGTTTTTTGTTATAAGCGAGATGAGGATTTAACTGCTGTGTCTAACTATGTATGCAGCCGCTACCCAGAATTAAAACAAGATTTAATTGCTGATGCTTTTGAGATTCTTCAATGGCAAAATCTTAAAAATTCAAGCAGCAATCCAAGTCACTCTCAGCAGCAAGCAAATTATATTTGCATTGTCGCTGGAGTTGGAAAGCTCAGACCGCATAGAGCATATCCATTAGAGAACTGGATAGAGTTTATAAAGCAAAAATTAGCGAGTACTGATTTGGATATAAAAATTTTAGGTGGTCCTGATGAAATGGAACTATCTGAACAATTAACAGAGATTCTGCCAGATGATAAAAGGCTTAAAAATTTGATCGGAAAAACCTCACTATCTGATCTAGTGGATATTTTATCTAAGGCTAAGCATCTTTACTCCGCAGATACAGGAATACTTCATATCGGGGCTGCTGTTGGCTTGCCTATAACTGCTATATTTTCTATTACTTCAGAGAAGCGTTTTGGTCCTTTCACGCCCAATGCAAAAATTATTAGACCAAAAAACTGTAAATGCCAGCCTAGTCTAACTAATCAATTCAAGCATTGTAAGCATTTGGCTGGTAATTACCCTCAATGTGTAACTGAGCTTCAACTACAAAATGATTTCTAAAACATGAAAAATTCAATGCAGAAAATTATCAAATTCAGTGAAAAATTCAGGGTTAATTTTTACCTTGCTTTTGTTTCAATGTTTCTTGGTGGCTTAACTGCAATGTTACCTTCGTGGCTCATCAAAGTCGCTATTGATGGTCTTGCAGCTATTGAAAACAATCTGTCTCGCTTTAACATACTGCCTCAACAAGTGCAAAGTTTTTTAGGGGCAGACTATAATCTTGATTTTTTTACTATCGATCATGCCAATCTAATAAGTTTTTTGCCTTTGGCAATTGTTGTTGTCTCGATTTTAGATGCAGGCTTTAAATTTTTGTATCAATATTATTCTCGTAAGCTTGGTTTATTGACGGTAAAAGAGATCAGAGAAACTTATCACCATCAGATTAGTTCGCTATCACTGCAAGAACAACAAAAGTGTGATTCAGGCTCTTTGGTTTCGGTTATTTCTAGTGATCTTAACAGTATGCAATCTTGGCTTGCAGAGAGTACTATGAACTTTTTTAGTGAAAGTTTTAAAGCTTTGTTTTTGTTTACTTGGCTTTTATTAATTGACTGGAAATTGACTATATTTTCGTTATTCTCGATACCTCTTTTTGCAATTCCAGTACTCAAACTAGGAAAAGGAATCCGAAGTTATGCCAGAAAAGGTCAAGATCATGTTGGAACTGTTGCTAGTTTTGCTGCTGAGACTATCAAAAATCAGAGCATCATTAAAGTGTTTAATTTACAGGAATGGCGTCAGGAGAAATTTGTAGATGTTTCAAAAGATCTTTATAACCTTCAGCATAAGTGGGTAC
>CAWUIS010000135.1:0-5020 GCA_963922625.1 uncultured Candidatus Melainabacteria bacterium
TGCTCATAACACTCATCTTAAGGTGCTAGATTTAATTCATGCCGCTCTAAAATACGATGCAATAACTCAGTACAGCCAACGACACCTAGATAAGAATCAGCGTAATTACAGCTTTGATACCATGAAGACATTTGTGAAAATGGGATTTAAGGAGATGGGTGAGAGAATAAAACAACTCCTAGGTAGAACATTTAATTACCGTAATTTAGTAACAGAAATTGACAAAGTTGATACTTTGTCTAAGCTATTTAATACCTCATTCCATGGAGGCTTAAACGCTTGAAAAGTATAGTCAAGAAAAATCCTAAAGCATCATAGCAAGGCGTCTCAACTCAGCCACTGACCAAGCTTGAGCAATACATCCTCTAGCAATCTGAGGCTCATCTCCATCAAAAATTTCAGAGATAGAACCTATACCAGCTTCGTTGAGATGGTCTTGAAAGTTGAGTAAGATAGTTTTGATTTTTTTCTCGGCTTCTTTTCTGTTGGCGCTAGTTTTGAGTAGTGCTTCACCAAAATGACCAAAAAGCCATGGCCATACTGTGCCATTATGATAAGCAGAGTCTCTTTGCTGCACATCACCGTTATAAGTCCCTCTGTAGCTGATATCACGCGAAGAGAGTGTGCGCATACCGGCTGGTGTCAAAAGCTCTTGCTCGCAAATATTTACGATCTTTACTGCTAGTTCTTTTGGAACCGGTGAAAAAGGCAGAGAAACAGCAAAGATCTGATTAGGTCTTAGCTGCATATTAAGACCATTTTCATTCCAAAAATCTCCAAGGAAATCATTGCCCTCGCGATAAAAGGTTTCATTAAAAGCTTTATAGGCCTTAATTTGAATAGTTTTAGCCCGGACTTTAGTTTCTTGGTCGGCAAAAATATCAGCAAGTGCCTCCATAAAAGACACAGCGTTATACCAAAGTGCGTTTATATCTACAATACAGCCATAGCGAGGAATCACAGACTGACCATTTTGGCAAGCATCCATCCAGGTAAGCGAGTCATAAAAACTACCGGAATAAATCAAACCATTATCAAGGCAAGTAACAAACTCTGGTTTGGAGTCTGCATAAGCATTAAAAATTCTTTTGAGATCTTCCCAAAACTCATCTTTAATCCATTGATAAGAATTTTTAGCTTCTGCAAATTGCTGAATCACCCAAAACATCCAAAGCGAAGCATCTACAGAATTATAAGCGCAAGGTTCACCAATAATATTGGGGATCAAACCATCTCTTTCATAGCGCAAAAATCTTTTGAGTACTTTTTTGAAAATTTCCTCACGCCCTGTATTTAAAAGCAAACCAGGAAGAGAGATCATAGTATCTCTACCCCACTCTCTAAACCAATGGTAACCAGCCACTACAGAGAATTCATCAGGCTCAGGTTGTATCACAAACTGCATACCGCTGTAACCAAGCTCTTCGATAAAAGACTCTAGACTATGATCATCTTGATTAGCACCAATAATACTGGCAATAGATTTAAAACCATCACGCAGAGCTCTTGATACAGGTTTTTGCATATTGTGTGATTTGACAGCAATCATTTTGTGCAATCTCTGGCGGCGAGAAAATTCATCGGCCCATAAAGCCCCAAGCTCTTTTTCTAGCCCAGTCTCGCAGCTAGCAAGTACATAGACCGGTTTTCCTGTCTCTAATTTCAGCTCTATATCAGCGATACAAGCCAAATCTTCTGCAGCAGGATAGCCTCGTTTCTCTTCTTCGATAAATCTAAAAGACTGGTACCAGGTATTGTGCTGCTCAATTACAGCATTTTCACTAAACTCTAGACTCAATTTGAGTGATCCTTGGTAAGGCTGCAAGGCGATACCAGTAGCTAATTTCTCAAAATTAAAATCAAAAAATTCATTTGCATGGCAAGTATGATGAAAGCTTCTAAACGCCAAAAGCGGTTTTAATTTCAGCTTTAAATCCTTGTGCTGACTGGCTTTAAGATGATATTTAATCAATACCGCATTTTTACCAGAAAGCATCATCAGCTCTTTTTCAAGCTCAAAATCATCAGCCTTATAAAGCCATTTTGGATGAAAGCTCTGACAAAAGTTTGGATCGATTTTGTTGGCTTCAGGATCAGGGACAATAAAATTTGGATAATAATGATGATAACTAAGAGCAAAATTTTTCTTGCCGGCAATCAATGACTCATCAAATTTAGATAAAGCAACAACTTTGTCTAGACCAGCCCCAAGGCAAGCAACCAGCAAACCATGATATTTTCTCGAATTAATCCCAGAGATAGTACTAGAGCTATAGCCGCCTTTGCCATTTGTATCTATCCATTCATAATTAAAGCTTTTTGCTAGATCAAACTTAGGAAAGTTTTCTTCAACCATGGGACTTAAAACGTCTGGCATATGTATAATTTAGCATCGTATGAAGATTTTGATGTATGGTTGGGAATTTCCTCCATTTATAAGCGGTGGCCTTGGCGTTGCTTGTCATGATCTTACAAAAGCTTTAACAGAACAGGGTTTAGATATCACCTTTGTGCTACCTAAACTTAAAGCTAATATTTCTCGTGAGTCGCATGTCAAACTTATTTCTGGCTCAGAGCAAGAGCTCTCTTGCCTGATCAGACAAGAATCTAGCGAGAGCAAAGTGAGTTACCAGCGCTATCTTGAAAAAATCAAATTACGCCAAATTGATAGTAGCTTAAGACCTTATCTCAATGAAAAAACCTATAAAGAGTATATAGAACAACTCGAAAAAACAAACAAGCTATCGAGCGAAGAAACTCATATAAAAGAAGAGAGATCTTTTTTTAAATTTGAATTATCAGGTAACTATGGCCCCAACCTTATAGAAGAAGTTTACCGCTACGGCTATATCGCAGGTAAAATTGCCGATGATTGCAAGCACGATTTTATTCATATCCACGACTGGATGACAGTTCCGGCAGGTATCAACGCCAAACAAAGCTCTGGCAAGCCTTTGATTTACCATGTGCACGCACTTGAAACAGACCGGAGTGGCATTAATGTCAACAAGCTTATTTATGATATTGAGAAGCAGGGTCTTGAAGCTGCCGACAAAATTATCGCTGTTAGTTATTTCACCAAGAAAAATATCATTGAATACTACTCTATCGACCCAGATAAAATTGATGTTGTACATAATGCAGTCTCGAAGCATAAGGTACTAACTAGACCGAGCCGCTTTAAAAAGAAAGCTGGTGAGAAAATTGTTCTTTTTTTGGGAAGAGTTACTTTCCAAAAGGGGCCAGATTATTTTTTGGAAGCTGCTGCCAAAGTATTACAAGAAAGCGATAATGTTCGCTTCATTATTGCTGGTACGGGTGATATGATACACCGGCTCATCGAAAGAGCAGCAGAACTCAAAATTGGTAACAAGGTTCATTTCACTGGATTTCTTAAAAGACCAGAAGTTGAAGAGCTTTTTGCTGCCAGCGATGTCTATGTCATGCCTAGTGTCTCTGAGCCTTTTGGCATCTCACCGCTTGAAGCAATATTTTTTGATGTGCCAGTAATTATTTCAAGACAATCTGGCGTCTCAGAAATCCTCAACCATGCACTCAAGGTTAATTTTTGGGACACCAATGAACTTGCCAACAAAATCTTAGCTCTGCTAAAGTACCCTGCCCTTCAAAAACAATTGAGCCAGGATGCAGCAGCTGAGCTGAAACATATTCAGTGGGGCAAATCTGCTGAAAAAGTTAAAGAAATCTACCAAACTACCGTCTAAACTGTGTAAAATTACACCTAAGGGGTTTGCCTGTGCCAAGTATCTGTTTCTATTTTCAAGTACATCAACCAAAAAGACTAAAAAAATATACGGTTTTTGATATCAATCAAGACCATTTTTACGAAAACAAAATTGCAAATGAAAGCATTATGCAAAAGGTAGCTTCTAAATGCTACTTACCAGCAAATCAGGTCATGTACGACTTGATCAAAAAGCATAACGGCAATTTTAAAATTTCTTATTCAATTTCTGGTGTTGCTATCGAACAAATGAAACTCTATTCTCCAGAGACACTAGATTCTTTCAAGCGTCTTGTTGACACAGGTTGCGTGGAGCTTTTAGGCGAGACTTACTATCATAGTTTAGCCATTTTATTTTCTCAAGATGAATTTAAACGCCAAGTAGAAAAGCACCGCAATCTTATAAGAAGCGAGTTTGGCTACGAGCCAAAAGTTTTTAGAAACACTGAGCTTATTTACAATACCCACGTTGCGTGCAATGCCGAGCTTTTAGGCTTTAAAGCGATATTAGCTGAAGGTGTGCCACAAATACTTGACTGGCGTAGTCCTAATCACCTCTACCAACCAGCTTACACTCAAGACATGAAACTTTTGCTGCGAAATTATCCACTCTCTGACGATATCGCTTTTAGGTTTTCTAATCGTGCTTGGGAATCCTACCCACTTACAGCCGAAAAATTTTCAAGCTGGGTGCATGCACTCGATGGTGATGCCGAGGTTATCAATCTTTTTATGGACTACGAAACCCTTGGTGAGCATCAGTGGGTAGATACAGGAATTTTTGAATTCATGAAAGTCTTGCCAGAGCAAATCATGCAACATTCACAGTTCAATTTTAAAACGCCTTCTGAAACCATAGCAACATACCCAGCAAGAGATCAACTGGATGTCGGCAACTATGTTTCTTGGGCTGACACTGAAAGAGACCTAACGGCCTGGAAGGGCAATCACCTCCAAGAAGATGCTCTTAGAGCAGCTTACGCCCTTGAAGAGAAAGTCTACGCGACAGCTAACGAAGAGCTAATTGCAACCTGGCAATCGTTATTAACCTCGGACCATTTCTACTATATGTGTACCAAGTATTTTGCTGATGGTGATGTGCACAAGTACTTTAACCCTTATGAAAGTCCGTACGAGGCTTATACAAACTTCCAAAATGTTTTGTGTGATTTTGCAGAGTGTTTGCAACAATACTCTTGTCCTAAACTGCAAGCTGCCTAAAGGGCGTGTCGCCAAACCTAATACAGAAAGTGAAGGTCTTAATATTTGATCATT
>CAWUIS010000136.1:0-4923 GCA_963922625.1 uncultured Candidatus Melainabacteria bacterium
CTTCATGTATTTGAGTAAGTATTGTAGATATTGAATACTGCTAAAACCATCTGTTGCATCTAAAAGATCATCAAAATTACCGATAGCAACTTCTCTATCCTCATCTAGTTTCATTTCATAGTGATTGAAAATTTTTTTTCTCTTTTTTGCACCAATAGACTCTATATTCAAGTTTTCTGAAAAAACATCTTGTGAAAGCTCCTTGATTTGGTTATAAAGCTCTGGTTTATCATCCCTGAGTTCGGTGTTGTCATAATTTAGACTCGCGACTATTTTTACTCTGGAATCATTGAAATATTTATGGCAAATATTCATTAGTTGTACTGATCTACGGTTTTCACAAGACAGACCTTCCATGAAATCTTCTATGTCATCAAGGTAGATTACACAAGGTTTATGCTCTGCGATGATAGATTCAAGTTGATCAAGTTTGTCAGGAGACAATATCATTTTTTTACTACTAATGCTAATGAGGGTTTTAGCGTTATTGTTACAGGCTGATTTAACTAAAAAATGCTTTTCACTTTCTGATTCACCTGTAATTAATTTGATACCAGGCTTTGATGATTTACTGAAAATGAGTTTTTCAAGTTTTAAATAGTCTTCTTGCAGAAATTCATTGAGCTTTGCAGATTTTTCTTTGAGATCAATATCAATAATGCTTTCCGTTGTACTGCTATCACCGCCTAGAAGGCTGATTTCTTCTGCTGAATCTAAAATTGATTTTTCGTCATTGTTGATATTGAAGCGTTTAGTCAAAGCCCGACTTAAAACTTTTATACAATCATCTGAACATGCTGAAAATAGTTCTATTAAAAAATCACCGTCTATATTAAAACTAGTCTCTTCTAATTTCTCAGAAAACAGTTTTGCTGCAGTTTTGTCGAAATGATCATCACAACATGCTTTTGCTATCAAAGACCATAGTTGATCTGAAGATGATGAGTCCAGCTTTGATATGAATCTAGAAAATAAATGATCGAAAAGTTGAAAGTCTACCGAGCTTTTATCCGCTAGTAAATGTTTGAGTATCTCTTCTAGGAAAATTGGAAATTTATCAGCTTTAGCTTCTTCAATGAGACTTAAAGCTTTCATTTTTACTTCAAAACTGTGCTTTTGCTCTAATAAAATTTGACGAAAAATATCCAAAGCTTTGTTTTCATCGGGTAATTTGCTAATAGCAGCAATAATGCTATTTTTTAGGCTATCAGTTTCTTTGATTGATGCAGCATTTTCTAGCTCTTCTACTAAAAATAGCTCTGCTTTCTTAGGATCTAGCTCAACAATTCCTGTTGCAGCAATCTCATAGAAACTTTTTAGAGCTTTATAAGCTCCCCATTTTTTTCGTGATTTTATCAAAAGCTCTTGTAGTATATTGAAACTTTCATCATGCTCAAAGAGTACAACTGCCTGAACAACTTCTTTGGTAATTAAACCCAGCTCTTTTGGTGGTTCTTCTAAATAGTCAGCCAGTCTTCTAAAAGCTCTTTCTTGTTTTTTTGAGTTTTGTGATTTGATCCATCTCGCCCAAGCATCTGTTGACTTGTGGTGTAGCCCATAGAAAATCTTATACAAAGGCTGTCTATCTGCAGCATCAAAAGCACGATTGAGGCTATTCAATAGCTTTTCTTTTAAAATTTTGTCTATATCTTTGAAATTGTTTTTGATGAGAAAATAGCTTGCCAGAATCATTACAATGCCAATACTTGCATTGATAACATTAAAACTTAAACTGAATACTGAGCCCCAGATAAAGTATTTCCCCCATGTATATTCATTATGCCCTTTAATAAAGGCTCTGTAACTCTATTTTAGGCTCTGTTTCAAGCTCTGTACTTTTTCTTCTAGTTGTTGATGATGAGAGATGAGCTTATGAATATTTTTATCAATCTTAGTATTAGATTCATTCTGGTTTTCTACTGATTTGTTGATACTCGCTGAAATTCTATCAACACTTCTCATTGAATTGGTGGTTTTTGTAATAGAGCCTAAAGCTTCTCCTAGCTTGACTTGTATATTGGATAGGCTCTCTTCGATTAACTCCAGTGAACCACGGCTTTGTTTTGCTAATTCATCAACTTCTGACGCTACAATAGCAAAACCTTTGCCAGCTTCTCCCGCTTTTTCAGCTTCTATATTGGCGTTGAGTGCTAGCACTCGAGTTTGTATACTAATGTCTGAAATGATTTCAAGTAGGTTTCTGATTTCATTACTATTTTGATAGAGACTTAGTAGTACCGATTCAGTTTCTTCTGAGTCTGAAAGTCCTTGGTCAATGGCATTTTCAGCATGATTAGAATCTCTAGATATTTTGCTGGTATTAGACATCAAAGTTTGGCTCAAACCTTTGATGGCATTGATAGAAAGCTTCAAGTCTTCGCTAATTTGTTTTGTGATTTGTTCAAGCTCTTGCTTACTGGTGTTGATTTTTCTGATTTTTAAAAAATGTAAAAGGATTGATACAAAAAGTAAAAAACTTATTAGGTATAACATTTAGGCTCCTTTTATTTTTGTACCAGCTTCCTGAATGCTGACGGTGATTTCATTGTTGAAAGATCTTTGTTTTTCAATGGCAACAGCAATAACCTGATTGATTTCATTTAGATCACTGATAGAGCTTGTTGTATTGCCTACTGAACTTTCTACTCTATTAATTTCTGCTTGTATAAGGTCTATTTTTTGTTTGATCTCTTTGGTTGCTAATTTGGTTTGTTTACTTAGCTCTTTTACCTCGTTGGCAACAACGGCAAAGCCTTTGCCAGCATCCCCGGCTCTGGAAGCTTCGATTGATGCATTGAGTGCAAGTAAATTTGTTTGCTGAGCTATATTAGAAACGAAGTTTAAAATCTCACCAATTTCATTACTACTCTGGTTAAGCTTTTCTACGACATCTTCAATTTCTTGAAAACGCTCGAGGGTGTTGCTTGCCATTCTTGCTGCAGAGTTAGTGCTTTGAGAAATATTTTTAGTGTTTTTGACCATCCCTTCAGCTGCAGTCTTGATATTTTCAAAGTAAATATCTAAGTCAAGAAGGAAATTAGAATTGTTTTTGACATTGGTGTTTTTTTTCTTATAGTAAAAATACCTTTGATAAAGAGCTATACATAAAGTGACGAGTATAACGATTAAAATAACGCTGGTTTTTGATATTTCCATGCCGGTACCCTAAGTTTTTATACCCATATAAATACCTTTAGATCATTTGGGGTATAAAAAATTTGTGGGGACAGACAAAGCATTAGCACAATTTATACGTGAAGCTAATAATAATCTTGGTTATTTTCAATCAGATTTACTCAGGTTAGAAAAAGAATTCTCAGATTCTGAGCTGCTACAGTCCATGTACCGAAATATGCATACCATTAAAGGTTCTGCTGCCTTTTTTTCTTTTACTAAAATTGAGGCTTTGGTTCATAAAATAGAAGATGTTTTTAATAGGCTTACAAAGCAATCTGCCGATGAGCGTAAACTTAGTTTTGCTAATAGAGATTTAGTCAACATACTTTTTAAAATTACTGATGAGGTTAAAATGCATGTTCTCTCCATTGAAAAATATCGATGTGAATCAGAACAAGAGCCAATAAAAATTTTAGATCAATTAGAAGTGTTTTCAAAAAAACTAAGAAGCTCTAGCAGTGATTCACCAGCTGCAAGGAAATCAAAGCGCAAGCTAACAGCTCTTCAATTAAAAGCTCTCAATAAATTAAATAAAGATCAAGAGAAACTAGAATCAAAAGCTAATAATAAAGTCTCTTTGAAAGAAGATATTTTAATCAAAAAAGAAACACTAGAAACTTTAAGTTTAATCAACTCTGAATTTGTACAAGTTACAAATCAATTTTCTTCTTTGATTGATGATAGAGATATCAAAATGACTTCAATTTTCAATAGAATTTCTTCTTTGTCAGGGCGTATGAGCAAGCGTATTGCACAAATTAGAATGCAACCAATATCTCATTTCTCAGATCAACTCAAGCGTTATGTAAGAGAACTGGCATCGGAATTTAATAAAGAAGTTGAGATCAATATTACTGGAGATTCGATTGAAGCTGATAGGAAAGTCTTGAATGTATTAAAAGACTCTTTGGTGCAAATTATCAGAAACTCTATTGACCATGGTATTGAAAAGCCAGAAGAACGTACAGAAAAAGGAAAAAACACATGCGCCAATATTAATATCGAAGTTAAGTATCGTGACAATCGTTTGTTGGTTACCATTTCTGATGATGGACGAGGACTAGAAAACGAAAGAATACTTGCCAAAGCTATTGACAAAGCTTTAATTACTCAAGAACAAGCTGAGAAAATGGATGAAAACGATATCAACAACTTGATATTTATTCCAGGCTTTTCTACTGCAGAAAAAGTTTCTAGTGTATCTGGTCGCGGTCTTGGTATGGATATTGTCATGTCTGAGATTAGTAAAATTGGCGGCTCTATAGAAGTTTATTCAAAAGATTGTTTGGGTACTACCTTTGATTTGAGCTTGCCTTTTAATTTAGCTATAGGCTCAGTGATAGTCGTAGAAATAGACAAACAAAAATTTGCAATTCCTGTAGAAAATGTCAAAGAACTCTATGCTGCTCAATTAGAAGATGTTAGTGAGAATGGTCAGCTGACAATAAGGTCAGAAAGTTTTGATGTTTATCCTGGAGATTTTATCACCAAGAAAAACAAATACCTAGCGACCAAAGCCAAGCTTGCTAAGGAATATAGAGCTGGAGAGAAATTTGAGATGGTGATTTTAGAAGTTAATCATGTTAATTTTGCTCTTAAAGTTGACAATATACTAGATCGCCAAGAAATTGTGATCAAGTCTTTGCCTGGCTTTTGTAATGATTTAGATCTATATTCTGGTACAACTATTCTTGCAAGCGGTGACGTTGCGCTTATTTTGGATATCGAAAAATTGATGCTCAAATT
>CAWUIS010000137.1:0-4901 GCA_963922625.1 uncultured Candidatus Melainabacteria bacterium
AGGCGTCAGTTTGTAGTTTCTCCCCCCTTTGATACTCAACTGGCGCTTTTTCTTATTATGATAATTAACTACTCTTTTTATCGACAGAAGCATTAATTTCAGTTAGAAGTTGAGATCTTCCACCGAAAGAATGGTTTCCATCTTCTTTACTTCGTAATGAAGCAAGTCGACGAGCATCTTCCTCTGATATGGTACCTAAAGTTTCTTGTTTCACTAAAACAGCAGCCCAAGGTTTATGAGGAAATGCTTTGTATCCTTGTAGATGGGCATCATCTTCTTTGCTCAATTCCTCACCAGCATACTCACGACCAGCCAGACTTGCCGCATGTGTCATACCATCATAAGGAAATTCCCTGTGACCTTTTAATTTTGCTCCCTCAGCTTCAGTTAAAACTTCACCCAAAGAAGCTTTTGCTACTAATGCTGCTGCTTCAGGTCTAGTTGGAAACTCCCTCCAACCTTTAAGAGCTGCTTCTCCCTCTGGAGATATATTTCCTTTTCTTTCTTGTTTTAAATATGCTTCAATATGAGCAGGAGTATCACCAATTTCTCTGAGAGGTGATTTATTAATACTACTAGGTTCTACAAAATCCACAATGTCCAACATAATATCATAAACCTTCTTCAAATTACAAGGGCGGAATAAAACTTTTTGGCTATATCAACTGCATGGTCGCAGCAGCGTTACAAGAAGATGCGGTAACAATCCAGACGAAGAAGCTTGACAATCTTGTGCCAGCATTTAAGCAAAATATCTTTTTATTGAAGTTGAGGGGTAGGAAAGAAAGCAAACCTAAGCAGCTAATTTTTGGGAAGAACTATCGATAAACAAGCCAGCATTAACGTACTTTCCAATTACTTCAGATACAAATTCTACACCCACATCATGAGATTCCCGAGCAGCATCCTGAATATCATTAATCGTATCACCAGACCTTGTAGGTAAATCTGCATCCGGACCATTAATAGGTGTCATATCTCCAAAGGCAATAGTTTGCTGTAGCCCTTTTTTGATTAAGTCTAATACGGGATTACCTGAACCATAATTGTTTGATGCATCAATTGCTAATTTTCCATCAGGAAGATCTGATGAAACACTATAACTATGTGATGCTTGGCGAATTAAAGCCGAAGCGTCAGCTGAAATATTAAGTCTAATTTCATCAATAGTAGGTTGTTTCTTAGCTAATAACCCACCATCTTCTCTAGCTGAGGCACCAATGCCAGTTTTACCTGGCCCTTTATTAGGAGTAACCAAAGTGAATTTTGGAGAGGTTTTCCCAGATCCACCAGCAGCTAAATTTCCATCTATCATATTCATAATTAAAATTTTTTCAGTCTAAAGACTTATAATTTGTATTAACATATATAAATATTTTTATTATAATAAATTTCATAAATTCGCTCAAACTAGTAAAAGTTTTTCATTTTCAAATTCTTTTTTTTAAGAAAAAAGAGTAAATTTCAACTAACTAGAACAAGTCTTACGTTAGGTCTAAATCACTTCGTTAGGCTCTATTTCCCTACTATTAAAGGGTTTAAGGGTG
Source organism: uncultured Candidatus Melainabacteria bacterium (assembly GCA_963922625.1). GTDB lineage: Bacteria > Cyanobacteriota > Vampirovibrionia > LMEP-6097 > LMEP-6097 > CAWUIS01. The sequence goes on from CAWUIS010000137.1 coordinate 1,548, forward strand.
GATCTAACGATCTTACGGACTTTGATTTCAAGACCAAGCTTGTTCAGCTTCTCTGTTAGTGTCTTTTTAGTAAAGCTGCATAGGTCAACATCTTTTTCTAGCTTGCCTGATAATCTCAATGATTCATATGCTTGAAAAAGCTCATCATTAGTTAGTACTCCTTCAACATCTTCTTGTAGAGCATAGTTAACAAATTGGTAAACAGGATCGTTATCATTTTTAAATTGCATTAATGCTTCGTGCGAAGACTCTGGAATGGTAAATCTATAGCCTCTTTTAACTAGCCCTGAGTAGGCTTTGATTGCTTTAGAGACAATGCCTTCAAACTCAGCTTCAAGTTTATCCATCAAATCAATATCAATGTCTTTATCAGCTATGCTGTTTTCATAGACAAGGAAAATTTGTATCCAATAATTTTTCTTAAGATACCAGCAGTAAGGCTTTTACCAGCATTGGTTTTGCCAAGCATAACCAAACCTTTTTTGAGCTTGGCTCTGTGAGTTAAGCAGTACCCCATAAACTCATGTAATAAAGTTGCTTTATCTTCTTGCAAAACTCCATCTTTTGCAAACCAATCATAGAGGCATTTGTCCCATAATGGTGTTGCAATACTCAATCACCTGATTTGCTAAACGACTTTAAGAAAGGGGATGATAAAGACCAACCTGGAAAAGAATTAATGTTGCTATCTTAGTGTTTTATAGTAACAGGGCGAAAACAAACCTGAGAACATTTTAGCAATATATCTGTAGTAATATTTATTAATAAACAGGGGAGCCAAAATTGATTGGCTGAGAATGTAGTTTTCTACTAAACCCTTTGAACTTGATCTGGTTAATGCCAGCGAAAGGAGAAAATATGTTCAATACGCTCAAAAATTTATTTTTTGGCTCTAATTTAAATACTGCAACTAAATCATACAACCATCATATTAATGCTGATATCGGTGCAACGATGATGGGTGATTCCAAAGCTTCGACCTCAAAAGAAGTCAAGGAGGTCATCAAGCTTATATCAAGAGCCGGATTTAAGGAGGTTCAGACTCATGGCTTTGGCACTAATGTCTCAGGGGATTTACAGACACTTCTCAAGACCATTGAAAATATTGCAAAAGAAATTATGGAAAACAGTACTATTCCTAGATTGTCGTTAAATTTAAAAATCTCTTTTCGCAAAGATAAGCAGGACCAAAGTATTAGCAAGAGGCTTGCCGCTGTCAAATAATCAATGGCAATATCATCTTGCTTTGTCATAATTTTAATTAAAATGTACAAACTGAAAATTCATCACAAACCAGTCTCTATCAGCAAGTTCTCAAACTACTCACCTCAATTAGGCAAGCTGTTAAAAGAAGAGACGATATGTTTTGTACTGAAAGGCAGGGATCACTATACCTTGATTTGTGATGAGCAAATTACCGTCAAAAATAGTGAACTTTTAGAAGGTCTTGTGAAAATTGAGAAAAATTATTGCTTGATAGAGTTTGATCAAAAATTTGGTTTTACTGAAATTGGTGTTTTAAGTTCTGCTTTAAAACCTCTTGCTGATGCTGGTATAAGTATTCTTGCCTTGGCTATTGGGGCCGCGTCTTCCATTTTCACGTTCACAAGATATAACGCAGTTTTTCAAAATAGCTTTATCTTATTGATATAGATCTTATCGTTTGAACATGAAAACGGAAGACGCGGCCCCAAAGTATTAAATTAGTGTTTCATCAGAGATAAATAACTTATTGAGCCTCTATAATTACAATCCGTTGTGTGCTTTGCAAAACTAAAGTTATCAGCGGTCCTGTAGTTCTGGAGTTGCGACAATGCGACAGAATTAAAAGGGAAAATTAGACTGGGTGAAGCTTTCAAACCTAGTCTATAAGCTAAAGGGCATTACCTCAGCTGGATAGAGGACTCGGCTACGAACCGAGGCGTCGGGCGTTCGAATCGCTCATGCCCTGCCATTTACCAAGAACCAATCAAAAACAACTTCTTTCCGTAGTTTCCGCAGCTATAACTGTTTTATAATATCACTCAAGATTTAAGGTGAGATTTTCTTTACATGTCTAACAATGAAATTAAAGACTCAGATGTTGTTATTCCACCACTCCAAAATTTTGTTAATCCGAAATAATTATCATTATGCAGGGATAAAGTCTGCCCTAGATAGATACTCTCACTTACTAACATACCATTGTGAACATCAATAAAATCTCAATAGTGGCGTTTTTATTGCAAAAGTGTAAAAGTTACCCTAATTCAACATCAGTTATCTTTCAAGAGACTAGTTGAAGCTTTTTTACTTGCCTGAAGTGGCATCAGTGTTTGCTTTCCATGCGATAAATTTTGCTTCTTCCATTTTATGATTATAATCTAGTTCAGCTTGCCAACCATCGAGACCCTTTTTTGGAACAATACCAAAACTATCACCAATTTGACCATCAGCTGCATCTAAAGAAAAAGCCAAAGCAGCCTGAGTACTTTGCTCACTGGCATATTTATTAATTTCCCTACCAGTACCAATAGACTCACCATTGCTACCTTTAACCACACTTCCCAGATCTTGTGCCTTTGTATAAGGACCTGTATTTTGACTAAATATTCACTAACAACTCGTTAGTTATTGTAAAAGCAATAGTTTATTTTCATTGAAAGTATTTTTCTTCCCATAATAACCAGCGTCAAACAAAGACTCAAAAAATTTAACTAGCTCCGATGGATCTTTAAGAATTAGCAGATGCAATGCTGGCAAAAGTTCTTGGTAGTTATTGATATCAAGATCAAATTCACCACCTTATGATACGTATTCATCCAGGGCTCTTTTTGAAGACATGCTGTTTCGCCTTTCCTTAATGGGAGTGCCCGCTACGACAGCAAGCTAATACGCTAAGGTCTATTTATGGTCTTTGATGGCATTGAAATTAAAGATGAGGTTGTTTTCGACCCTCACGGAGGAAGACGAACTTTCACAAAAAGATCCGTCTCAGAAGGTGAGAATAATGCAATTGCTGAAACGATGGGTGATGAGAGTGCTAAAGAGGTTAATGTTACAACTATCGTAGGCTCTAGGAGTAAAGAACCTTCCATATTGCTTACTTTACATGAAAGAATTCAAGGAGCAAGTTATGATAGACGTAGCGGAAAATTAGATGGAAAAAAAACTGGACTGTCAATAGAAAGTGTCGCTGGTGATGCAACAGGGCAAGATCCAGAAGAAGCAGGAAAAACTCAACTTATTAATCGCATTCTTGGTGAACAATCAGATCCTATAGCACTCACAGAGAGTGATAGCGATAATTTCAAATATGAGCCTGGTGCTTTGATGGTTAATTACAATAGATTTATTGCGAATATTGATAGCAAG
>CAWUIS010000138.1:0-4808 GCA_963922625.1 uncultured Candidatus Melainabacteria bacterium
GTGTTAAATCTCTAAGATACTTAGTTAAAGAAAAAGCAGAGGAATTAAGATCTAAAGACCTAATTACAAGTGAAGAATATCAAAATTTCACTACTGCACCAGATTTTAGTGCAGCCTTTAAGAGTTTAAATAAATTAGAAAAACTAGTAACATCCATTGCTCTATTTATAGAAGAAGGTTTAATCACTGAAGCTGAAAGTTCTGAATTTAGAAATTGGCCTAGTTATGATGGCGCACTTATTAAGCTGAATAGTTTAACAGTTTTAAGGCGAGAGTTAATAGGTTGGAGGAATGAAGGGCTCATTACAGATGATGAACTTCGTGGTTTTATGGAATCTACTGATTGGATGAAAATTAGAGATGATTCAAGAGAGTTATTAGAATACAGAAAAGCTTTGAAAGAAGCTAAAGATGAAAATGCTATTTCAGGAGAAGAATATGCTCAATTTTCTCTTCGAAAAGATTATCGCCAAGCAGACATAGATCTAAGGGAGCTAATATCGCTAAAAAAAGCTTTGAAAAAAGCTAAAGATGAAGGTGCTATTTCAGAAGCAGAACATACAGAATTTTCTCAACGAACAGATTATAGTCAAGCAAATTTAGATCTAATGAACCTCAAATCGTTTAAAAAGGCTTTGAGAGAAGCTAAAGATGAAGGTATTATTTCAGGAGAAGAATATGCTGAATTTTCTCAGCGAAAAGATTATCGCCAAGCAGACATAGATCTAATGAACCTAATATCGCTAAAAAAAGCTTTGAAAGAAGCTAAAGATGAAAATGCTATTTCAGGAGAAGAATATGCTCAATTTTCTCTTCGAAAAGATTATCGCCAAGCAGACATAGATCTAAGGGAGCTAATATCGCTAAAAAAAGCTTTGAAAAAAGCTAAAGATGAAGGTGCTATTTCAGAAGCAGAACATACAGAATTTTCTCAACGAACAGATTATAGTCAAGCAAATTTAGATCTAATGAACCTCAAATCGTTTAAAAAGGCTTTGAGAGAAGCTAAAGATGAAGGTATTATTTCAGAAGCAGAATATGCTGCATTTTTTCGCCGAAAAGATTATCTGGAGGCGTCGCTTGATCTATCTAACTTCAAATCGCTTAAAAAGGCTTTGAAAAAAGCTATAGATGAAAGTGCTATTTCAGAAGCAGAACATGCTAAATTTTCTGAACGTGCAGATTATCTGCAGGCATTAAGTGATCTTCGTAAAATCATATCTGATCGAAGATAATCATTATCCTCTTAGGTAGCTGTCTAGTAAATAGGTACCCCGGTATCAATCTCTGTTGACCAAGCATGAATACCACCACTCAAATTAATCAAATTTGTGTAGCCATGATGGTCTTGTAACCATTGAATGACTTTTTTGGATCTGCCGCCATGGTGGCAATGAACTATAACTCTGCCTTCTTTAGGTATCTCGCCAAATCTATCCATCATTTCTGGCATTGGCAGTAATTTACTGTCATCAAAATTACAAAATTTATACTCATCAATATTGCGCACATCTATCAGCAGATAATCTTCACCTGCATCTTTGAGCTGTTTTAGTTCATGTACACTAATCTCTTTTATTTCTGACATCTTTAATCTTCCTCGTAAGCAAAGCTAATAGTAAAAGTTGATCCTTCACCAAAATTGCTCACACAAGAAATATTACCATTTAGTGCTTCGACTACATCTTTACAAATGGTGAGACCCAGGCCTAAGCCAGCAATATTTTCTGTTTTGGTATTTTTTGCTCTGTAAAATCTCTCGAAAATTTTAGAGTGTTCTTCTTCTGTCATACCGATACCAAAATCACTGATAGAGAGATTCAAGATGCGATCTTTACTATTCAAGTCTATTCTGCAGTTGATCTCTCCACCTTCAGGAGAATATTTGATTGCGTTGATTAAAATATTTTCGATCACCTGCCGCAATAATTTTCGATCACCTTCAATCATTGGATAAATTGGGGGATAGTTGAAAGTAAAATTATGGTCATTATTGAGTGGTGAGAGTGCATCAACGGTAAACTTGGCAATTTCTCCAATATCCAGTTTTTCAACATTAATATTCCAGCCCTTGGTACTAGCACGGTTTAATTGGTTCAAGTCATCAATCATTCTAGAGAGCCGGCTTCCAGCAGACTGGATTTGATCAGAAGCTTCAAGTATTAATTCAGGTTGTATCTCATGTCTTTGCAGAATTTTACTAAAACCCATAATGCTAACAAGCGGAGTTCTGAGTTCATGGGAAACATTGTTTATCAGCTCGGTGCGGGTCCGGTTTAATTCAACTAGTTGTATATTTTGCTCCTCTAGTACTTTGAGTCTTTCTAGCGATGCTTCCAAAAAACTTTTAAGGTTATTGAAAATTGAGTTTGAGATTTCTTTGATTTCTGATTTGGATTGTGGTGAAATTTTTGCTGGCATTTGCAAGTCATTGATAATAAAAGCCAGTTGGTCAGAGAAAGACCAGATCAATTCACACTCGTTATCACTTAAATCAAAATCGGTTTTCAAGTGAAGTAAGCCAAGAATTCTACCGTAGACTTCAAGAGGTACTATGATTTCTGCTTCTTTGATTCGGTGAGGTTTTTTATTAAGGAAAATTTCCTCAACAACATTTCTGCTAAAGAAGTTCGCTCCAGCTAGCCTATCGATATGAGTACGATCTTCATTGGGGTTTTCTACAATAAAAACCTCACATTCGATACAACGCAAATTTCTTTTAAAGCTTGTTTGAACTTTATTTATGATGCTTTGTAGGTCTTTGTAGTCTTCGATAGTCTTTAGAAGGTTACGTAACCACACCCAAGACAATACAAGCTCTTCTTTAATCTGTTCCATGCCAGTTCTAGTCTATAATTATAAACAGGTGCCTATTTGTTTTAGATATCTTTTGATTTTATACATATTAGGTCTCAACTTCGCTGTTGAGGCAAAGCTGGCAGCGACTTTTGCACAAAACAAATCTCAGTACGGTGAACCCAGACTCTTGGAGTCATTTCCCAGTAAAAAAGGCTTTACTGGTTATGCTACTTACGATTTAAATACAAACTGGAAAGTCAAAGCGTTTTTTATTGATGATATTGTGCGATCAGAGCACTTATTACCCAGAGAAAACAAGAAACCTGTGCTGAATAGATCTGAAGTTCGCGAGTGGGCTAAAAAAATGTTTAGTCCTTCCAAAAGAGGAAGCTACAAAAAAAACATGAAAAGACACCGTGTTGATGGACACTTCTTTGATACAGGCTTGATTGCTTATGAGTATTTGATTGAAGGCAAAGCCACCAAAGGCTATAGAACCGTGAAAGTGCTTTTTTATGAAAACGATGATAGGTTTATAAAAATCAACCCCAAGGCTTATTTATGAACAAGCTAGCCAAATTTGAAGAATACAATATTGGTAGAGTCAGGTCTTTTCATTTGAATTTTTCTGAAGCCAAAGTTTTTTTGCTACACGATCTTGAAGCTGAAATCTTGTCTGAGACTTTAAAGCATTTAAAATCTTTAGAGATTTTTGCCGAACTTGAGACAGTTTATTTCAAAAATATTGACTCACTTGATACCAATGACCTTGAAAACTCAGTGATTTTTACTACTCACTTGAATCTGGATTCAGAAATTGCGACACATCAAAAAATTTCAAGCTGGGCTTTTGAGCATCAATTTTATCAACTAAATCCTTACAATAAAATTGCCAAGCTCTTTGACGATAAGTATATGTTTTATGTGCTTATGAAAGCTAACGATTTTAAGCAAGCAGAGACTTTTGTTGTTGCAAAAGGACAGGCTACTTTAGAAGATTTGCAGCTAAAGGATTTTCGGAAACTTATTCTGAAACCTCGCTGTGGTACTGAATCCAGAGATACAGAAATTGTCGATGCCAGTGAACTTAGTTTAAACAACGATATCGTTTGTAAAATCCTAAACTACGATGATGTTCTTATTCAAAATTTCATTGAAAAGAAAAACGAGTTTTCTGTTTTATATCTATGCGGTAAATTTTATAGCAAAACCAAAATTGATAACCCCAATCTTGAAAATACCCTCAAAGAATTCACAGAGATGCTTGAAGATTATTCAAGACGCAACCAAGTTATAATGCCCCATGTTTTTTCGCTTGATATTCTAGAATTGGATAGCGGTAAGCTTATGATTCTTGAAGCTAATATCAGACCAGCTAAGATTTATTCTTATAAAAGCCCTGTTATGATTTGATTTAATCTGTTCTGTCTTTCTTTTTAGGAATAGGTGATAGTTTATCTGGTGCAACACTCTCTGTAACTCTTTTTGGCCCCACATTATATGTTACTTTAACCTCAACGGGCTTTAAATCAGTGACAGTAAAACCTGTGACTTTTACTCTTTGCGGTTTAACATAATCGCCCCGATTGAGCATATAATCATTTGTCTTCACAATGGGATCTATTAGCTTCCCGCCCTTATCTGCGCCCTTATGGATGGAGCTTATCTTATTACCCTCCCGCATCCATGTCTTATATTCACCAGATTGATTACTTGCTGGTATCTCTTCAACAGAAGATATAGTTTCTTTCCGAACTTGTTCGAATGGAAAAGTATCTACTCTACTTTCAATTCCATGCATGTTGATATTATATTATACTGCTAGTAAACTAGTCAAGAAAAGACTAGTTAATTTAATCAATAGCATTGGAAACCACAGCAGTAAACACCCCTGTTAAAACCCCCAGGGTAGCAATATTAAGTGCTTTTAGTATAAAACTACCAGTAGACCGCCAGCCGCTTTTATTGACATAAATCAAATCTCCTTCTTGAAAAATATATATTTCAGA
>CAWUIS010000139.1:0-4653 GCA_963922625.1 uncultured Candidatus Melainabacteria bacterium
CTAAGAGTATTGGTCGTTCCTTGACCAGAACCTTGGTCCCAATAAGTGAGTCCATTTTTGGCTGGAGATTATTTGTTGAAAATATATAGTTCTAACACAAGCTAATAAACATTATAATTGAGATATTAATGCATGAAAATCTAACTCAGTTATTAATTTCCTGGTCAGAGATCAATTCTCACTCAAGGAATCTGGAGGGTTTGGATATTATGCTGAAATCTTTGAAGCAAGCCTATGCTGCGCTGGATTTAGATCTTAGTATAGAAGAGCTTCCTCTAGAAGCTGAGCAAAGTATTGACGACAAAGGCAAAGAAATAAAACTAGGGCTAGGGAAAGCCTTGAGTATAAAAGAGCATAAACCAGAAGCCTCGCTCAAGGTACTTTTAATGGGTCATATGGACACAGTTTTTCCTAAAGATTGTCATTTTCAGACATGTAAATTTTTAAGTGAGCAAGTTTTGAACGGGCCTGGAGTCTCGGACCTAAAAGGTGGTCTTGTTATTATGCTGAAGATCTTAGAAAGATTCAATAAATGCCCAGAATCTTCTAAGCTGGCTTTAGAAGTTTTTATTAACCCTGATGAGGAGATTGGTTCACCTGGTTCGACGCGTTTTTTCCCGGAGCTTGCTAAAAACAATGATTTTGCATTAGTTTACGAGCCAAGTTTAAGTGATGGTTCTGTTGCTTTTAAAAGAAAAGGTGCTGGTAATTTTTATGTTGTAGTTAGAGGTAAATCTGCTCATGTCGGCCGCGAGTTTGATAAAGGAGCTAGTGCGATTGCCAGCTTGGCAGAATTTATTAGCGAAGCAAATAAACTTAATGATGAAAATACCATTGTCAATTTTGGCAAAATCACAGGAGGTGGCCCTCTAAATGTAGTACCAGAGCATGCTCAAGTTGGTATAAATGTGCGTATCGAAAAGCGTGAGCAAGAACAAGAATTTTCAGCTGCTCTTGAAACAATCACTAAGAAGCTTGAACAAAAAGAAAATATCAAGTTTGAAATTCATGGTGGCTTTAACCGTAAACCAAAAATACCAGATACTAAAACAAAGGATTTATTTGCTTTGATTCAAGATTGCGCAAAAGAGCTTGGGCAAGAGATTAAACCAAGAAATACCGGAGGTTGTTGTGATGGTAATAACCTCTTTGAATTTGGCCTTGCCAATATCGATACTATGGGAGTACGTGGTGGTAATATCCATTCTGATCAAGAGTTTGTCAACCTTGAGAGTATCGAAGAAAGAATCGACTTGAGTGTTTTAGTATTACAAAGGTTAGCTCAAAAATATGGTAATTGATTTAGCTCAAATTTTAATTAGACCTATTCATGAAAAGGATTTAGATGCTTTATTTCTACTTGCTGAAAAAACAGGAGCTGGCTTAACTTCTCTTCCGGCAGACAAAAAACTGCTTGAAAAGAAAATTCAAAACTCCATTGACAGCTTTAAAATTAAACCCTCAAGACCAGGAGATCAAAGCTATCTTTTTGTGTTGGAGTCTGCTGGCAAGATTCTTGCAACATCAGCTATTAAAGCTTGCATCGGTGGTTTTGAACCCTTTTATTCTTACGAAACTAAAACCGCTTCTCATAAAAGCGAGCAGCTGCAGATTGACAAAGAAGTTGAATATTTACAACTCAAAGCAGAGCACGACGGCCCCTCTTTACTGGGGACACTTTTTGTAGATCCAGAGATGCGGGGGCAAAAGCTAGGTAAATATATGAGCCTGGTACGCTTCCTTTTTATTGCTGATAACCGTGAGCGCTTTAAAGATGATTTAATTGCCGAGATGAGAGGAGTGGTTGATGCTAATAATCATTCACCTTTTTGGGATGGTACTGTGCGCCATTTTTTTGATATGGATTTTAACCAAGCTGATTATTTAAGTGCTAAAGACAAAAGTTTTATTGGTTACCTGATGCCCCGTTATCCTATTTACATCCCTCTTCTTAAGCAGGAAGTTATAGATGTTATTGCAAAAGTAGATGATGCTACCAAGCCAGGTTTGAAGCTACTAAAAGACCAAGGCTTTAAAGAAGACGGGCATGTAGATATCTTTGATGCTGGTCCTCGACTTTATACAAAAATAGATGACTTGCACGCTATCAAAAATTCAAGACTAGTGAAGATCACAGAACTTGTCGATGACTTGAACTACCCACTACAACTTGTTTCTAATGCTAGTTTAGATTTTAGAGCTGTTTCGGGAGGCTTTGTTGATGGCAAATTGACAAGAACTGCTGCTGAAATCTTGCAAGTCAAAAAAGGAGATAGCCTAAGAATCTATGAGTTTTAAATCTATTAATCCCGCTAATGCAGAGATAATTTGGCACGGTGAAGAAGCGAGCCAAAAACAAATCGACGAAACTTTAGCTAAAGCTCAGGGGGCTTTTAAAGCTTGGGCTGCATTGAGTTTTGAAGCCAGATCCGAGCACATCAAAAATTTTATTACTGCTGTTGAAAAAAACCAAGACCGCCTTGCTCTAGCACTCTGCCGTGACAACGGTAAAGCACTTTGGGAAGCAAAAAATGAAATTGCAGGTCTAGCTAAAAAATATGAAGTTTCCCTTGAAGCCTTTAAAGAAAGATGTCCTGAGAAAACTAGCGGGGCTGCGGTACTCAGGCACAAGCCGCATGGCTTAGTTGCAGTATTTGGTCCTTATAATTTTCCAATTCATGTCGTGCACGGACATATTATTCCGGCATTACTTGCAGGTAATGTGGTGGTACTAAAACCTAGTGAGCTAACACCATTTATCAGTGAGGAGATTGTTCGCATTTGGCATCAAAGTGGCTTGCCAGAAGATGTCTTGAGCCTGGTACAAGGTAAGGCTGATACTGGGATATATCTCAGTCAGCATGAAGCTTTAGATGCTTTATTTTTCACAGGTAGTTCAAGAACCGGCAAAATTATCCATAAAAACTTTGCTGGTGATCCAAGCCGGATTTTGGCTCTTGAACTTGGGGGTAATAATCCTTTGCTTGTAAGTGAAGTTGGGGATATCAAAGCTGCCGCCCAAAAAACTATACTCTCAGCCTTTATTACTGCCGGGCAGCGCTGTACTTGTGCTCGCCGTCTTATTGTCATTGACAATGAAGAGTCTAAAAAATTCTTGGATGAGCTTACTTCCATGACAAGTCAAATCATCCAAGGTATGCCAGAAGATGATGTTTTTATGGGACCTGTGATTTCTAAAGAGCAGGCTCAGCTTTTACTGAATGCTCAAAGCGCTTTGCTTGAAGCTGGCGCGCAGCCAATTTTAGAGATGAAACATCGTAAGGACCTTGGGGATGCTTTTGTAAGCCCGGGTATTATTGACTCAAGTACTATTGCTAGTACTGATCATGAATATTTTGGTCCTCTGCTGCAAGTATTTAAGGTGAAAAACTTTGATGAGGCTATTGCAAAAGCAAATGACACTAATTACGGACTAGCAGCAGCCCTACTGAGTGATAACCAGAATCTTTATCGAGAGTTCTACACTCAAATCAAAGCAGGTCTTATCAACTGGAATAAACAAACAACAGGGGCTTCAAGCATGATGCCTTTTGGTGGTGTTGGCGATAGTGGCAATTTCAGACCAAGCGCTTATTATGCAGCAGATTACTGCTCTTACCCAGTGGCTTCCATGGAAAGCCCTGAGCTGAGCTATCAAGAAACACCTCCATACCCTTTTATGTAGATGCTAGCTTAGCTTCGCAGTGGCTGTAATTACGCTGTACCTGACGACACGACCCTGAAATGGAGGTGGCACCCAGATTCGAACTGGGGATAAAGGTGTTGCAGACCTCTGCCTTACCACTTGGCTATGCCACCATCAGAACAGTTATTCTAAACCATAGTCGAACAAAATCTAGAAAAATACGTCTTTTTTTTAGAGCGTAAAAAATATCTAGCAAATAATGCGTATACCTCCTGGACAAAACAGCAATAAAGCCTTTTTTCAGAGCCTACAGCAGCTTAAGCCTGCTGAGCCAGTATCTTTTATTCCAGCTATAAATCAAAGCCAGAACCCCTTAATGACCCCTCAAAGTCATTACCATGGTCCAGTTTCACAATTAATTAACAGCAAATACCTCTTTGAGTTAAGAAAAGACACGCGAAAAGTCATCCGCGGGCGCAAACTTAAAGAAATTCTTGCCCGAGATTATAGTCTCGAAGAATTCGATGAGCTACCAGCTTCACTTAAAAACCTTATTGCATTTGACCGAAACATCACAAGCTCTGAGATTTTACAATTTATGGAGGCTTTTGATAAAAGTCATGAAATTACATTTAGAGATTATAATTTTGATCGCATTAAATTCAGGGCACTTTTTGAAGCTCTGGGTGAGTTGCTAGATGTAGAAATGCAAGCAGGTCCCAGTACTTTTATTTCATTAGATGATAACTTTGAAGTCAAAAAGAAAGTAAAAGAAATATTTGTAGATCTGAAGAATAAGATCAAGGATAAGCTAGTATTTAAAAAACAAAATGAACTCAGTCGAGAATAAATTCAAGCTCACCCCAGTTTTACTCAAACGCTTTAATCAGTTTGCAAAAATAGATGATAAAACCAAACGTTTTGAAAGAATCATAGAACTAGGGAAAAAGCTACCAGCTTTGCCTGAAGAACTAAAAACAGAAAACAACCAAGTAAAAGGCTGCGCT
>CAWUIS010000140.1:0-4647 GCA_963922625.1 uncultured Candidatus Melainabacteria bacterium
GATTCGAACCTACGACCGATCGGTTAACAGCCGATTGCTCTACCACTGAGCTACCCGGGATGGACTGCCAATAAGGCTTAAAAATATTACCATGCAATTAGCCCATTGATTGTTTTAAAAACCCTAAAAATAAGTAAATACTACTTCCTGTTTTTTTTCTTCTTGGGCTTGAGTACCTCTTTGTACAGGTTAAACTCTTCGTCTGAAATCTTATTGTCGCCATTTAGATCATAGATTTTGACTTTATCAGTCTCCTCCAGCTCTTTGCCAGACTCTAAAGTCGCTGAGACTTTTTTGGCTCTTCTGACTCTTTTCAGTAGTTTTCTTTGTGACTTTTTCGTGACAATTTTTTGTTTATCACCACTCAGTAGCTCGTGAATTTTTACAACATTAGCTAGATCACTATCACTACCAATATGGTTAGTTACAAAATCTTTGTCATTAGCATCAACTAGCCCATCACTGTTCATGTCTAACTCAGGGTTATAACTATCTTTTTTCTCAGCGTTATTGATTTGTTTAATTAGATCAAATAAATTTTTGTGATCTTCATCTCTTTTTATATCATCAAGTTTTTGTGGGATGACTTGCCTTTGTTCATCTTCAGGGGGAGTCTCTACTGGTGAATCATCTGGTTTTTCGGTCTCAGGTCTTTGTTCTGGTATGGGCTCTTGTTGAGGAGGATTTGGTCTAGGACTAGTTGCAGGTGGTGCTGGACTCGGAACTGGCGCAGGACTCGGCGCAGGACTTGGAGCGGGCTCCGGGCTATTAACCAAAGGTATTTCTAGAGTGAATTGAGCACCTTGCCCTTCTCCTAAGAAATTTTTTGCATTGACTTGATAAAAATATATTTCTCCCTCGCTAAGATCGCCGTTGTCAAGATAGTTCAAAGCCTGGGTACTTGCAATTAGTTCAAGGTTAGTAGGTTCTTTACCTTTATAGAGCTCATAGCTAGTAATTAAAGCACCGCCATCTGAATTTGGTGCTGTCCATTCAAGTGCAGCAATGCCGTTGCTATAGCGGGCTGTTAAGCCAGTGACAGCGCTTGGTGTCGTTAAAACTTGATTGCTGTCGAATAAAAGCTTTTTGATATTTGGTCTGGCATAAGAAATGCTGCCTGACTCCCTATCGTCGTTGGTTATATAGCCGGTGCTGATATAAACTTCATTTTCAGATTTCAGACTTATTGCAGTTGGTGCAAACAGCACTGTGTCTAATGCTGCTCCTTCTACCTGATTAATATCATTGAGTGCATCTTCTATATTATGAGATCCTGCCAAGGTGAAGACTTTGCCTCTGTTCAAGTCAAGTAAGCCAAGTTGGTGGCTACTCAAACCAAGCAAAAATTGATTACGTTTATAAACTTGCATGAAAGAAGCACTAATGACTTTTGATTTGTCATCGGGTAGTTGATCTAAGTCCAGTTCGTTTGCTAGATTGCCATTGCTGCTTAAGCTACTGACAAGGTTGAATCCATTTGTAACAGTACTCAGACTATTATAGAAATAGAATTTACCTTCTTCGCTATTGTAGGAATACTTGCCAGCACTGAAATCACTGCCAGCTGCAATTTGATAATGGTCTTCAAAATCAATAATACTTACAAGTCCAAGCTGTTTGTCGTACCTTGTGATATTTTTGTTGCCACACAAAATGATGTCTCGATTTTTGTCTAAAAATATTTTTGAATACTGGTCAACCTTCTCGCCAGTTGTAACAGTATCTTGGTCTTGATAAAACAAAGATCGAGACTGATTGTTAGCTAGATCAAGTTCGACGAGTTCAAACAGTGTCAAAGCAGCTCCATTACTCATACCGTTAAAATTGCTTATTACATAAATTTTTTGCGCAATTTCATCATATACAAAAGAATTTGGCCAAAACATTCGCGTCTCACTCAAGTCACCTGTAACCCTTTGTGGTGATTCTTGATTACTGCCAGCAATAGTAGTGACTTCCTTGGTTTTCATATCAATTTTTTTGATAGTGCGTCTATCTAGCAGCCATATATCGCCACCATTGTCAAAAACTATCTCTTCAATAACACCACCAAATTTATTCAGGGCTAAAGGTCCATCTTCGCCACCAAGTGTAAATTTACTAGCTTCTGTGAAAGCAAAGTTTGTGATAGTAGCTTCATCAAAATCATATACAAGATCTGTTGTTATAGAGCTCTCTGGGCTTGAATCTAAGCTTGCACCAAAAGTGTTTTTTGCTTTGACCGAATAAGTGTAGGTTTTGCCGGGTTCAAGATTTTTGTCTATGAACATATATTTATCACTATGATATTGAATAAAGCCATTCATAAATTTATAGTCGAGAATAGGCTTTTCACTGATGAGGCTCGGCGCTTCATCTTCACTTGATCTGTAAATTTGGTATGCAGTAATCTCCTCGTCAGACAAGATGCTTTGTTGCCATTCAATCGCTGCCATTTTATCTGGATAAATATTTTCGCTGGACTGCTTTAAGTTTGATGGTGCTGCTGGTGCTTGATTAACAATGATTTTTTCACTAAAGTCGCTGGTTATATCTCCATTAATATCAAAATGATCTAAGCGTATAGTGTATAAATCATTTTTAGTGAGTGGAGCTAAATCTAAGCTTGCCAGTAAGCCATTACTGACTGGTGAAAATGAGCTGCTCGAGACTAAGGCTTGATTGTCATCACGATTTTGGTAGACTCCAAGACTATAAGAAATAAAATCATCACTACTAGCACTTCCATAAACATCTAGCAAGCTGGAGCCATTATCGCTGCGAAGAGTCGAGGAGTTGATTTTAACTTTTGGGATAGAGTCTGAAAAATCTAATGAAGCTTCAGCATCTATCAAGCCAGCACCAACGTATTTGTCAGTACTCACTGCTTGAGAGTTACTCTTTATGAGAGTAAGAACTTCACTGGAACTCAGTCTCGGATCAATGGCAAGCATTTGTGCAACAAGTCCAGCAACATGCGGTGCTGCCATCGAAGTACCACTTGCGTAGCTATAGCCATTATTGAGACTTGTTGAATAGATACTGACACCTGGAGCTACTATATCAACGCTATTTCCATAGTTTGAAAAACTGGCTCTTTGATTATTTGAGTCTAATGCTGCAACAGTAATGACACCATTAACATTTGCAGGTGTGAAACTAGAAGCATCGTTGTTGTCATTGCCTGCTGCAGCTATGTTGATAACGCCACTGGCTTTAGCATAATCAAAAGCGCTTTGTAAAAAAATTGAAGAGCCACCTGCACCCCAAGAATTATTAGTAACTTGAGCGCCATGATCAGTAGCCCATATGATTGCATCAATCGCATCTGAGGTTAAGCCAGAGCCGCTAGGTCCTAAAAATCTAAGGCTCATGATTTTTGCTTTTGGTGCGACTCCAACAACACCAAGGTTGTTGTTAGCTCTTGCTGCAATTGTCCCAGCTACGTGTGTACCATGGAAATTTAGATCCATTGGATCACCATCATTATCATAAAAATCATATCCCAGCATCTCTGGTATAAACTCATCAGAGCTAATAACCCCGTCATCATTTGCATCCAAGTCTTCTAGACTTAGTTTTCCATCAGCGTTATTATCAGAGACAATGCTCGGGTCGAGCCAAATATTGTCCCATAAGTCAGGATGGTTGTAATCAACTCCACTATCGACCACAGCAACAACTACATCTTCACCTTGGCTGAGGTCCCAAGCGGCTTCTGCATTGATATTCTGCATTCCCCAGAGTCTTGAATAGTGAGTATCATTTGGTATTAGGTCTAGAGTGATAATTTTATTGATTTCAGCGTATTCAACCTCAGGCTCATTTTGAAGTTCTGCAAGAAAATCTAAAACTTCCTCACAGGTGAAATTTGTTTGGTTACTAATACCAGTTAAATTCTTAGCTTTGATTCCTGTGCTAAGTTGAAATATGAAAAGTCTGTCTAAACCAAATGAGGATCTTAAGTTCTGCTGTTGATTGGAAATTTGAAAGCCAGAATTTTTTTTCACTTTTTTGACTAAACGTTTTACTTTCTTTACTCTTAAACCAGTGTTTCTAACTTTGTAGTTTTTGAATTTGGCAAGAGATTTTTTGCTAATTTTTTTTGAACCTTGTTTTGTATTAAAAGCTAGGCTAAGGTTGTTGCTTGATGGATTTTTTAATTTGACAATGATTTCAGGCTGATTAATATCAAAAGCACATTGATTACTATTTTGGCTTGTTTGTAAGGATTGGTTATTGACAGTACTGGAACCATCATTTTTGATTTGAAGATTAAGCTGATTTACTTGCTTTGTCGCAATAGTATTGTTTGCTAATGCAGTTGAGACATTTAAAACTAAGAAAACTAGAAAACAAATTTTCAACCGGATAAGCCTTTGCATAGTAAATCTGTAGTCCCCTCAAGCGCTATAAACTTTTGACCCAGCTTTTTCTGGAAAAAGTCATGTTTTTAGACTATTTTGCTTGAAGACTAAATGGACATATTGAAGGAGTGAAGAAGTTTAAATTTAAACTTGCATCTGTTTTGAGATATAGGCAAATACTTAAAGATTTGCAAGAAGCAAAGTTAATGAAAGCCAATCAAGCTTGCACAGAAACTGAAGCCTTGCTTGAAGATCTAGCATCGCAGCAACATGGAGTTTATCAAGAAATGATTAGTAAAGC
>CAWUIS010000141.1:0-4630 GCA_963922625.1 uncultured Candidatus Melainabacteria bacterium
GGATACCACCTTCACCATAAAAACTAGTACCATTGATATCTGACATTGGTATTTCAGGTCCAATGGCAACATCTCTCTCCCAGTCCCATTCTTGTAAAGCAGTTTCACCATCTTCTGTTGTTACAACTTTAAGAGGCGATGGTACAGCACCAATTTGTACATCATAAAGTTGTGTTTTCATGATGAGGTCAGTAAATTCTCTTGCATGTTCTTGGTTGGTGATGTCCATTGGAGTATGTACTAGATCACCATTTACATCAAACTCAGTTACTGTCAGCTCTTTAGATAAAGTCTTGAGCTGGTCTGCCATATTGAAATGCATCGCTAAGTAATTTTTGAGATCTTCGTCTTCTACTTTCTGTGCACCTTCTGTTTCTAGTAGTGGCTCTCCTCTAGTACCAGTAATAACGTTGCCGTTCTCGTCTCTGTAAACATCCATGATGTAGAATTCACCATCTTCACCACGCTCAAAGTATCTAGGTCCAACTAAGGCATTGCCTTCATCATCTGTGAATAATGGGCTACCATCTGGAGCTGTTAAGTCTGTTTCAAGGATATTGCCACCATTTTGTAGTATCAGTGCGGCATCACCCAAAACCTTGTCAAAGACTTGCATGAGCTGCTCTTCGTCCATGTCCTCGGTTTCAAAGCCTGAGTTTTCAAGCATTGGTTTGAGACCATCTTTCATACTCTCAAACATATCTTTTTTAAACTCAAAGACCCTAGACCTTTGCATTTCTCTTTCAACAATTCTAGATTCTTCTTGTCCTAGGATTTTATTCTCTACTGCAGCATCAAGCATTTCTTGTGCTCTTGCCATCGCTGCCTCACCTTGGTTTCTATCTAATTTACCAAGAGCTTGCTGCCCCATTCCTTGGGTGACCAGACCGGTACCACTTGAAAGCATGCCAGCAGAAGCTGCTGCACCAGCACCTGTAAACATCATTGCCATTGCTGCTGCAATTAAACCATAGCCAGTATAGGTCATGGTTGCGCCAACGGATTCGTTTGCTGCTCCTTTTTGGACTAACTGCATACCTTGAAGACCTTCTTGCTTGGCACCACTTTGTTTATAAGCTGCAATTCCTTGTAGCTGTTGAGCTCTTGCTTTAGCAGCATCTGCTGCATTTTCAGCTGCAGCTTGCATTTGTGATAAATCTGAAATACTTCCTCTTGCTGTAAGTCTAGAGTCAGGTATAGTGTAATTTGCCGCTGGTTTGACAGTCTCTTCGGTCATTGTCTACTCCTTATAATTCATCAAGCACTGGATTTCTTTGTTCGTTTGGATCAAAGTCATAATTTAAAAATGACTCGTCCAGTAAACCTCTACTAACCATCGCGCGTGCAAGTCCTGTTGCACTATTGAAGCTAGTATCTTGCCAAAGAAATTTATACTTCTTGAAATAGTCCATAAAGACTTTTCTATAAGCTCTAATATGCCAAATCAAAAATCTGGCAGCATTATCAGCATCGAGGTGATGCAAAGCAATATTTCTCAATACGTAATCATGTTTGAATAAATCTTTTGCTTTTCTAAGTGTTTTTGTATCTTTAAGATTGATATCAATTGAGTTTGCATTTTCGACTCTGATGATTTTCATTTCAGCTTCGCTTAAATTTTCTCTGTTTTTGATATATTTATCATTGGGGATACTGTAAATATTGATTTTATGCCCATCGTCATCAAGAGATGTATAGGTGACAGTACCATGATCAACTTCAATTACAACTTCCCAGCGATCTGAGTGCTCATCTTTATTTGCACGAACTAAAACGGTTCCGCTATTGAGGTAAGCTCCTCTTCTAAAATGCTCTTCTTGGCTATAGGCACACTTTAATGTTTTTACAATAGCTTCTTTCTGCGAGTAGATTTCAAGCAATCTATCCTCGTATGATTTTTCCCTAACTCTATCCATTACTTTTCCCATAATTATTTACCTTCCTCTTCCTCGTCTTGTTGGAGTGCTTGCATAATAGGTACCACTGCTATTTGCATTATCGTCATGCGAAGGACTTTCAGCAAAACCGTAGTCTTCTATCAGCATGTCAATCATTTCATTACCTATAGTGGCAAGTTCCATTGCTTGTTCATCATTTAATGTGCCACCATTGATGACAATATCTTTGTAGTATCTTGTGACATCATTAAATGAATCCATTAATGCAACATCATCGTCTTTAATACCAACTAGCTTGAATGGAGTGTTTTGTTGGCTGCTAAAGACACCTATAAACCTCTGCATGAAGTTTTGGTATTCCTCAAGCTCTGAAGAATCTTCAAGTGGTGCTAAGTTGATGTCCATAGCGTTAATTTTGTTTTGCATATCATCATTGAAGGCTGAGCCACCTCCGCTGAGAATTTCGCCAACTGCTGTAGAAGCTCCAGCTAATTGTTCTAGCTCGGCTTGAGTGATGTTGTAATCTTGATCGATACCGCGCTCAAGGTAGTTGACAATTCCAAGCAGCATACCCATTTGAGTTTCATCCTCAAGACTAACGCCTCCTAAGTAATTATTCTGACTATTAATAACTTCATCTTTTGCGGTCTTGATTAGGTCAATGACACTAGAATTTTTACTTATAACAGGATTATCGTCCTGATCAAGCTCATCTGTTTCAAAGCCATTCTCTTCTAGGTGAGCAATTAGCTTGTCGAAACTTTCATCGATATCAACAAAGAAGGCATTATAGTTATTTGCAGGATCGACATCTTCTGGTGTGATAGTGGTTTTATCAACTAAGACATCATTGATATATGCAAAACTTTCTCCTACTGCATCCCAATATAATTCAAGACTATTGCCTTGAGTATCTTCTTCTGAACTAGATAGTTCATCTGAAAGTTCGTTACTAAGATCCATCGCTCCTTGTAATGCTTCTTTAAATTCATCACTTTCAAGGTCTGTATTTTCGTCATCAACCATATTCATCAGCTCAGTAATCTGTTGGTCAAGAGTATTTAATTGTGATTGTTCTGATGATGAGATTGCATCATTTGGGACTTTTTGATTTTCAAGGTCTGTTGCCTCAGAGCGAGCATCGGTTGCTGCTTGCTCAGCTTGTTGGACTTGAACATCTTTTGCTGCAATTTTAGACTTGATAGCTTTGACTTCAGCCTCATCGGTAACTTGCCTGCTACTCATGGCGCCTTTTTTACCACTGGCTTCGGTCACGCTTTTTGTTGGAGGATTCTCGAGCTGCTCTTCGTAGCCTTCTTTCATCTCCTGATGTTGATTAGCCATATTGTCTGCAGAGATGGCAGCTTCATTTGCAGCATCAATCCGAGATTGTAAGGCTTGTGCATTAAAATTTACCGACTCTACAGTATCGGCCTGGGTTTGAGCTTTACTGATAGCATCACTCAAACTTTGCATTATCGATTGATCTACTCTAATTGCCATAACTTAACTTTCTATGCCCTTATTCAAAGCTACAAGGCTAAGTTAACCGATCAAAGTTAAGCCAAGGTTATGATATTAAGTTTATTTTCCTATAAAGTTAATCGCTAGATCAAGCCTGAACTAGGCTCGAAATAGGCGTCGATTTCAAGGGTGTATTCTCCAAAGAGAGGTCCTCCCAGTTTTTTTCCATATAAGGCACATCATTAATGAGCTCTTCTAAACCAATAGTGATTTCAGCAAGAGTATTTTCGTTGATGATTTTGATAGCTACCTTTTTGCTTTCAGAAATCTTGAAAATTTTGGCGTCTGGTTGAGCATAGCTTTTGAGAGCAAATATCACATCAGCTTCATCTATAGTGTTAACGACTTTAAGTTCAAGCTCCCCGACAGATGCAAAAGCTCTTTTGAGCAGCGACTTACTAATTGCATATGGGTAAATCGCCAGAGACTTACCGTCTTTAGCAAATGGAAGACCATGAACTTCTTCAAGCCTTGCTCTTTCTTCAGATGGCTCAAGGATAGATATTTTGTCTGTTTCTTTATCACGGGTTCTTAGTTCTGGAAGAACAGGCTGACCGCGAAGAATAGAATCAACACTATTAGCAACATTCTTATGTACTTTGACAGTGTACTTGTCTACAATCTCAACGCAAATATCAAAAGTTGGCTTACAAGCTCTCTCGAGAACAGTTTTTGAAGTGCCACGCTTTTTAGCTTCCTCATCACCAATGGTCACGGTCTCAATACCACCAATCAGATCACTGAGAGTTGGGTTTTGAATGACATTTTCAAGACTGATACCATGAGCAGTAGCAACCAAGCTAACACCTCTTTCAGCGATAGTTCTAGCGGCATCTGCTTCTTCCAAAGTACCTATCTCATCGATGACAATGACTTCTGGTGTATGGTTTTCAACAGCTTCAATCATTACATCGTGCTGCTTTTTATCAAAAGGTAATTGCATTCTTCTTGAACGTCCGATAGCAGAGTGAGGTATGTCACTATCACCGGCAATCTCATTTGAAGTATCAATGACAACAACTCTTTTTTCTTTTTGAGTTGAAACATAATGGGCAATCTCTCTGAGCATGGTTGTTTTACCAACCCCTGGAGGACCGAGTAAAAGTACTGATTTGTTTTGCTCTAGTTGGTCTTTGATAATTTCAATAGTGCCAAAAATTGATCTTCCGATTCTTAAAGTCAAACCAATGATGTCACCGCTTTTGTTG
>CAWUIS010000142.1:0-4569 GCA_963922625.1 uncultured Candidatus Melainabacteria bacterium
CAAGATCAAGAAGCGAAGCTTTTTCAAAAAGCTCAACGGCTTCTTCTGGGCTGATACGTTTACCATCTAAAGCCTTATTTAAAATTGGATTCGAGGTTTTAAGCATAATACACTTTAAGTTATGGCTGATTTTAGCACTGCCTCAGGTGAGATAGTATTATAGGCAGAAACGCGTCATGAATAAAATTCTACTAACAGGAGGCAGACCAACAGGACCATTGCATTTAGGGCACTATGTTGGCTCTTTACAAAACCGAGTCAAGCTACAAAAAGACTACAAGTCTTATATCCTCATTGCAGATATGCAAGCTCTGACCGATCATTCTGGGACGCCTAATATTGTCAGAGACAATGTTCTCGAAGTGGCACTAGATTACCTTGCTGTTGGTATCGACCCAAAACTATCCAGCATTTATATCCAATCACAAATCCCAGAATTTTCAGAGCTAACAATGTACTTTTTAAACTTGCTTAGCTTAAACCAGGTGGAGCGTAACCCAACGGTCAAAGAAGAAATCAAGCAAAAAAACTTTGGTGATAGACTTCCTCTTGGTTTTTTGATCTATCCTGTCAGCCAAGCCGCTGATATTCTGGCTTTCAATGCTGATATTGTACCTGTTGGTGCTGATCAAATCCCAATGATTGAAGACAGCAATGCTATTGCCCGTAAGTTTAATCAAACTTACAATTGTGAGGTTTTTAAAGAGACTCAAGCCTTGGTGCCTGAAAATTTCTCACGCTTGGTTGGCTTAGATGGCAAAGCCAAAATGTCCAAATCACTAGGCAATGCTATCTACCTTAAAGACAGTGCTGATGAGCTTTGGCAAAAAGTACGCCAAATGTACACAGACCCTAATCACATCAAAGTTGAGGATCCTGGTGAAGTTGAAGGCAATGTATGTTTTACTTACCTAGATGCTTTTGATGACAATAAAGACAAGGTTGAAGAACTAAAATCACATTACCGCAAAGGTGGTTTGGGAGACATGAAAGTCAAAAAATACGTCATGGAAGTTTTGGATGCAAAACTAGCGCCTATTCGTGAAAAACGTTCAGAGTTTGCTAAAGACCCGAGCCAAGTTATGAAAATTCTTAAAGAAGGCACAGAAAAAGCTCGTCAAAAGGTTCAAGAGACCATGAAACAAGTGAAGCAGTTTATGAGCTTGGACTACGATTTGGTCTAAAGGGAGTGTCGCTAAACGTAATACACAAAGTGAAGGTCTTAATATTTGATCATTTGTTAAAGTTTGGCGGTGACTACGCCCATACAATCCTTGTCAGCCTTTTATTAGATTCAATACATCTTCTTTATTACTTATAAGCCTCTGATAGAGCGCCATAAGTCCTCACAGTATTTTCAAGTGCCTTAGCTTTATTTTTCAGCATTTTTTGTGCTTTGACTTTGTTGCTTGGGTTTTCCTCAAAGTGTTTTATGTCTTGGTTAAGCTTGATGATGCTCTGCTCAACGTCTTTTTTTACAGTGCCGTATTCAAGGCTAGTAATAGTGTTTTCCATTTCACTGATGACCTGCTGCCCGTATTCTTGAGTTTGTTTTGATGTTAAAGCGGCAAAGACAGCAACACCAAAATCTTTAGACATCTGAAAAAAATCTCTCATAAGTCTCATAGTAGATTTCAATACCTGAGCGCTTTGACCTTTGGTTTTGAAAAGTTTTTTGTCACCAACAATTTCTTTTAAAAAGCCACTTTCGTGTTCTATGGGAGCTGATATCTCCAAAATTTTCCCACCCCCACTTTCAATATTATCGATAATTTTTGCAGAGATATGAGACTTAACAGAAGGAAAGTCTTTGTCAGTGATAAGCCCTTTAACGCCGACATCATTGGTATTACCAAGAGCAACTATACTAATAACCTTACCTACTTGCAGCCCATTAGAAAAAATTGGCGCGCCTTTGTTTAAGCCATCAACATTATTGAAGCTAACAGTAAAAGTCCTAGCTTCGCGCTTTGATTTATACCAGCCCCAAGCATAAAAAACCAAAGCTGCCATAACTGCAAGAGAAATGACCTTGGTTAAAATGCCTTTTAAGACATTAAGAATAATGCTCATATACTCAGTGTAACAGTAGGAGCTTAATCAACAGAAGTAGCTTTAAAATCAGCGTCTATAACATCATCATTGTTATCAGAGCCTGCTTCTGGGCTTTCTTGATTATTCGGTGCAGCAGCTTCAGGTCCAGCATTCTCAGAAATGACTTTATTCAATTCTGCCATTGCATTTTGGATCTCCACTGATTTTTCTTGAAGCTTAGACAGCTCAGCATTGTCTTTGATGAGGTTTCTTAGATCATCAGATACAGTCTTGAGTTTTTGAGCTTCATTAGAAATCGCTGCAGCATATGGCTTGTCTTTATGCTCTTCAATCATACGCTCAGCAGCATAAACCAGTGAGTCAGCTTTATTACGCTCTTCGGTTTCTTCCTTGAATTTTTTGTCTTCTTCAGCTTTTGATTCAGCCTCTTTAACCATACGATCAATATCATCATCACTCAGGTTAGTTGAAGCAGTAATAGAAATATTTTGCTCTTTGCCTGTTGACTGATCTTTAGCCGAAACATTCAAAATACCATTGGCATCAATATCAAAAGTAACTTCGATTTTTGGCATACCGCGAGGTGCAGCAGCAATATCATCTAAATGAAAATCACCTAGTAGTTTGTTGTCAGCAGCTCTCTTTCTCTCACCTTGATAGACTTTAATATCGACGCGGGTTTGATTATCCTCTGCGGTTGAAAATGTCTCCGATTTTTTAGTTGGGATAGTTGTATTACGCTCAATGAGTGCAGTCATCACACCACCCATAGTCTCGATACCAAGGCTAAGAGGAGTCACATCAAGTAAAACTACATCTTTAACATCACCAGCAAGCACACCACCCTGGATAGCAGCACCAATTGCTACAACCTCGTCAGGATTAACATTTTGGTTAGCTTCTTTGTTAGTAACGTCTTTGACAATATTTTTGATGAAAGGAATTCTTGTTGAACCACCAACTAAAATCACTTCATCAATCTCAGAAACACTCACGCCAGCATCACTAATAGCCTGGTTCAAAGGACCTTTAAGTTTTTCAAAAAGACTAGATGCTAGATCTTCAAATTTAGCTCTGTTGATTTTCATCTCCAAGTGCTTAGGACCTGAAGCATCAGCAGTAATGAAAGGCAAGCTAATTGCTGTTTCCATGAGATTTGAAAGTTCAATTTTAGCTTTTTCAGCAGCTTCAGTAAGTCTCTGTAAAGCCTGCGGATCTTGACGAAGATCGATGCCATTTTCTTTTTTGAACTCGTCAGCGATATGATCCACTAAAACCAAATCAAAATCATCACCACCCAAACGAGAATCACCAGCTGTAGACTTAACCTCAAATACTCCATCACCAAGCTCAAGAATCGAGACATCAAAAGTACCACCACCAAGGTCAAAAACTAAAATCGTTGAATCGTCTTTTTTATCCAAACCGTAAGCTAAAGCTGCAGCTGTAGGCTCGTTGATAATTCTCAAGACTTCAAGACCAGCGATCTTACCAGCGTCTTTGGTTGCTTGCCTTTGACTATCATTGAAATAAGCAGGCACTGTAATTACAGCTTGTCCGATGCTCTGTCCGAGGTAAGCTTCAGCATCCTCTTTGAGCTTACGTAAAACCATCGCTGAAATTTCTTGTGGCGCTAAATCTTTGTTGTCGACTTCAAGCAAAATAGAATTGTTCTTGCCTTCTTTGGTGTTGTAAGCAAGATTACTGCACTCTTCTGAGCTTTCTGACCAAGTGTGACCAATCAGACGCTTAGCGCTATAGACAGTTTGCTTTGGCTTTAAAACACGTTGACGTTTAGCAATTTGACCAACTGATTTATCTTCACCAAGGTAAACAACAGAAGGAGTAGTCCTAGAACCTTCATTGTTTGGAATTACAGTGGGCTGACCTGCTTCCATAACAGCCATACATGAGTTGGTTGTACCCAAGTCAATACCTAAAACTTTGCCTTTTGCTTCTGACATATAACTAAGATTATATATAAAACAACAGCGGCTTTCAAGCGTGCTAGAATTTCTTCAGAATTATGTCAAGAAAAGAAATCAACTCAGTAACCCTTGTCGGCAGAGCAGGACAAGACCCAGAAATTAGATACTTTGAATCGGGGACTAGCCTGACAACTTTTTCAGTTGCTGTAAACAGACCAACTAAAAACAAAGAAACAGATTGGTTTGATATCAAACTTTGGGGTAGACAAGCTGAGATTGCAAGTGAGTATGTGCGTAAAGGTTCACTTGTTGGCATTATGGGACAAGTTGATTTTGATACTTGGAACGACAAAAACAGCGGTGAGCTTGTCACCAAGCCAGTTATCGCTGCTACAGACATAAGACTTTTAGGCTCTAAAGCTGATAACCAGTACATGAATAACTAGAGAAGCTGTTAAAGCTGTGAAGCGATAGCAACGCAGCCAACCATATTTTTTTCATGACTAATAGAAAGCTTGATCTCTTTTATTGAGAGGCTTTGAGCTAGTTCACTAGCCTTATCACCCAGCTTGACTTCAGGAGCACC
>CAWUIS010000143.1:0-4500 GCA_963922625.1 uncultured Candidatus Melainabacteria bacterium
GGCACTATTATTATTGATGATGGCGGTCTTGTTTCAGAAGGTCTTGCTCGTGCAGATTTAGTTCTTGCACAAAACGCACTTGGAGTAATTGGTCACTTGAATTCAGAGATTTCAATAGAAGCCTCTAAAAAGTATTCTGCTGCTGAAATTGCTCAAATCTCTCCAGCTTCAACTAATCCTAAATTTACTGAAAGACCAGATGTTAAAGGCTATGTTTTTAGAACCATTGGTACTGATCGTCAGCTTGGAGAAGTTGCGGCACAGTATGTTGTTGAGAACGAAAACTTCAAAAAGATTGCGGTTTTATACAACGATAGACCTTACGGTGTTTCTGTCTCATCTGAATTTGTCAGAGAGATTGCAAAAGATACTAAAGGTAAGCATGATCTGGTTCTTTATAAAACGATACCTGTCAGAACCGATGATCATAAAGCTACAGCAAAAGAAGTAGCAAAGTCAAAAGCAGACCTGGTCTTCTTTGTGGGTGAGTATAACGATGCTGGCTACCTATTAAAAGATATAAAAGCCTTCTTGCCAAATATCCAATTTTTGGGTGCTGAAGGTGTACACCATGCCAAATTTATAGAAATTGCCGGCAAAGATGCTGAAGGAGCTTTGGTGCTAGGCGCTAGCCCTGTAGCTGATGATGTTAAAGAGAAATTTAACCGTAAGTATGGCAAAGATAGTTATGGTTATGCTGGTTCAAGTTACAAAGCTGCTGAGATACTTTTACAAGCTGCTAAGAAAAAAGGATATAAGCAAAAAAAGATTGCAAAAGAAATTGCTGATAACAAAATCTTTGATCCTAACGGCGATCTAATTGAGCCTCAATTTGTCATTTATAAAGTTGCCGACGGTAGGTTTTCTATATAGGTAGACCGCGGATTAAAATTATTCCGACTACCAATGGGCATACCCATTTAACAAGAAAAATAAAGACTTGATACAAAAATAAAGGTGTTTGGCTCAATTGTTTGCGGCTGATACGTTTATCAACAAACCAACCAACAAAAACAGCAATTAAGATTGCCATCAAAGGCACAATTAAATTGGAAATAAATTTATCGATATTGGTAAATAAGCCATCCATCTCTAAAGAGCCAGTGAGAATCCAAACAATGCCTAGAATAATGCTCGCTGAGCCAGCCAATATCACCGCAGGGATTCTGTGATATTTCATCTCGTCTACCATGTGGCTTACAGCTGGCTCTAATAGAGAGATTGAAGAAGTTAAGGCAGCAAAAAACAAAAGTATATAGAATGATGGGGCTAGTATTGTCCCACCAGGAATTTGGTTGAAAAGAGCTGGTAGTGTTACAAAAATTAAGCCTGTTCCTGCTTCTGGGTTAAGACCAAAGGCAAAAACTATTGGAAAAATTACAAGACCACCAAGAATGCCGACCATGGTATCCATCACTACAACAATGGCACCAAGGTTACTAAGGTTCTCTTTTTTATCAAGATAGCTACCATATGCAACCATAGTCCCTACAGCAATGCTTAAGGAAAATGCAGCTTGTCCGAGGGCTTGAAACATTGATTCTCGCGTGAATTGCTCCCATTTGGGTTGAAACAAAAACTCCAGTGCCTTGGCTGGAACGTCATTTAGTTTGGCCATATTAGACTCTAGATTTAGTCCATAAAATGCAAGACCAATAAGAATGAATAATAGAATTGGCATCAAAAGCTCGGCAACCTTCTCAATACCTCCACTGACACCACCCATCAAAATCACTATAGTAATTAGCGTAAAAACTACGTGCCAAAAAATTTGTCTTTGATCAGATTCCATAAAAGTTTTAAAGAAAGCTTCAGAGGCTTCAGCCCCATTGAGATCAACAAGTCCGCCACTGATAGACTGCCATAAATACTCGAGTGTCCAGCCCGCAATAATGGTGTAATAGCTGGTAATGAGAAAACCAGTTAAGATGCCTACAAAACCCACATAGCGCCAAAACTTTTTTCTCTTTTTAACAAGCTGGCTAAAAGCTCCAGCACCCGCTCTTTGAGCATGTCTGCCAATTAGTAATTCTGCAATAAGTACAGGTAATCCAATTAAAAATACGCAGGCAAGATAAACTATCAAAAATGCTCCGCCACCATTTTCCCCACAGGTATATGGAAAGCGCCAAATATTGCCAAGCCCAATTGCCGCACCAGCTGCAGCCATTATGAAGCCGAAATTATTACTCCAACTATCTCTTTTTTTATCAGTTGCCATTGAAAAACTCTATTAGAATATCATGGTGGTACAAAAGTTTTTTAGATCTGGGTTAATTCTCTTTGTTTTATTTTTGACTGCTTGTTCAAGCCCTTTAAGCCGTGAGCAAAATCAAAATCTCTTTATGCCAAATTTGTTTCAAAACAATATGGTCTTACAAAGAGATAGGCAGGTGAACCTTTGGGGTAAGGCGCTTGCTGGTGCAAAAATTAGGATCAAAATCCAAAACAAAACTTACTCCACCAAGGCAGGCAAAGATGGGAAATGGTTAGCTCAAATTGGACCTCTTAGAGCTGGAGGACCCTTTGAACTGAAAGTTTCTAGTAAAAACGAACAGATCTTACTGAATAAAATTTTTGTGGGTGATGTTTTCCTAGCATCAGGGCAGTCAAACATGAATTGGTCAATTACAGTTACTCATGATTACCCAGATTATTACAATAAAGTCAGCCAATACCCAGAGATCTTCTTCTTAAACAACAATACTTCACCAAGCGATAAAGAACTGGATGATATTCCTCAGATTAAGTGGGAAGAGGTTAGTCGAGATAATATGGCTAGGTATTCATCATTAGCATACGCTTTTGCAAGAAAAATGAAAGATGTTTTGCAAGTGCCAATTGGTATTGTTCAAGCCGCTCAAGATTCTTCTCGCATCGAGTTTTTTATGAGTCAATCAAGCCTCAAAGAAAATAATGAATTTCTTGAGGAAATAGAAAAAATAGAAAATAATCAAAGCCCTAAAAACTATTTTGCCGGTATTTCCTTTGATATGCCTCAAGCATGGAAAAATAAAGCATTAGAGTTAAGGCTTAGTGACACTGTACTTTTGAACACGACTTGGTTAAATGATTATATTAAAATTCAGCGTAAAAGCCCTAAGTCTTTGATTTATGAAATTCCAGTTATTGATTATAAGTCAAGAAGTAATATACTTACGCGAGTCAAAGACCGTTATGCTAAGCCTAATGAAATTCAAAGATTTATGCGTGGGCTTAACAGCTCAGAAATTTATTTGAAAAACTCTCCCTCTGAACATATAAGATTACGAGGGCAGTGGTTCACCAGCGTTACTTTTAGTCATGAATTTCCAAGCATGGTTTTTAACAGCCTTATCAGTCCAACTTTTCCTTACACATTCAAATCAGTGCTTTGGTACCAAGGTGAATCAAACACTTCAGAACCTGAACATTACAAAAAACTTTTTAATATTATGGTCAATGACTGGCGAGAAAGGTTTAATTACTCAGATTTGCCATTTTTTACTGTTCAGCTTCATGCTTACAACGATGAAGAACCCAATGGTCAATTAGCTGAATTTCGCCTAGCTCAAGAAGAGCTTGCCGAAAAAATTCCTAATACCTATATGACAACAGCTATAGATTTAGGATATCAAGGTGATATTCATCCTCTGTCAAAAAGAAAATTAGGAGAGAGGCTAGCTAATTTGGTATTAGAAAAAATCTTTGACTCGCAATTTAAAGCAGAAGCTCCGAGCTACCGAGACTATCAGATTATTGATGACAAAATATATATTAGTTTTGACAATCTTAGTACTGGTCTCAAGCTTAAAAATCCAGAGCCAAGCTTTCTTGAGATATCCAGAGATGGTAAAAACTATAAAACAGTCCCGATTGCACTGCAAGATAATCGCCTAGTCCTTGATGCTAAAAAGGCTAAGCATATTCGTTATGCTCACGCAGATAACCCTGTTATGAATATATTTAACAATTCTAATTTGCCATTGCTGCCATTTAAACTAAGTATTGATGACCAAGCGACACGCCCATAAATTACAAATTATGGGATTATAAGGTATATGAACGCAGAAGCAACAGCATTAGCAAATGAAGCAAAACTAAATATAGACGGAAAAGAAATAACTTTGCCTATTATTGAAGGGACAGAGCAAGAAAGAGCTTTGGATGTCTCAAAACTGAGATCCCAAACAGGCTATATTGCTCTTGATTACGGCTTTGTTAACACAGGCTCTTGTCAGAGTTCTATTACATTTATTAATGGTGAAGAAGGTATTTTAAGATACCGCGGATTTGATATTGAAGAATTAGCTTCTAAGTCTTCATTTATAGAAGTTGCTTATTTGCTTGTTTATGGTAAGTTGCCTAATCAAACCGAGCTTGAAGAATTTTCGACTGGACTTACAAGACATTCACTATTGCATGAAGACATGATTCATTTTTTTGCTGGCTATCCTAGTAACGCTCACCCAATGGCGATTTTGAGTTCGATGACAAATTCTCTTTCGACTTACTATCCTG
>CAWUIS010000144.1:0-4490 GCA_963922625.1 uncultured Candidatus Melainabacteria bacterium
GCTAGCATCGAAGAGCTTGTGAATA
The DNA here is from genome assembly GCA_963922625.1 of uncultured Candidatus Melainabacteria bacterium. Lineage (GTDB taxonomy): Bacteria > Cyanobacteriota > Vampirovibrionia > LMEP-6097 > LMEP-6097 > CAWUIS01. Next base: position 26 of record CAWUIS010000144.1, read on the forward strand.
CAGCTTTGATACCAGATTTAGAAATCTTTTTGGCTGTTTCCAGCAAAGATTGAATATTATGCTCAAAGCGTTTTACGCCTTCATCTGTGCTAACAGCTTCACTGGACATCGCTTCAGGCTCAAAAGGACCTTCAATTACTAAAGTTTTAGCATCAACAAAACTTTGACCGTAATTAAAGTGAGTGCGTTTTTTGATAAAAAGTCCGTCAAGAACTTTTGATTCAAGACCATTTGCTGCAACGATAGTTCTACTTAAATCGTAAGCATCAGGATGAGCTTCCAGAAAATCTGCTTTGTTGTTTTCTTGGATTTTTTTAGCTGCTGTTAAAACCAATCTAGTAATTTCATCGCTACCTCGAGATGCAATTTTGACTATAGCTTTGAGCTTAGGGTCTTCAATACCCGAAATAGAACGAGATGCTTTTTTTAGTTCGTCTATAACTTTGCGGGTACCAATTTCTATCCCTTTAGCTAGGCGAGTAGGTTTAACACCAGTATTGATTCTTAAAAGTGAAGATGCTACTAAACTATCACAGAGAATGACAGCAGTAGTGGTGCCATCACCAACTCTGCGTTCTTGTGATAAAGCTACTTCTGCTGTTAATTTTGCTGCTGGATGGCTGATCTGCAAATTCTCCATGATGGTGGCTCCATCATTGGTACAGATGTAATTGTTGAATTCATCAACCAGCATGATATCCAAGCCTTTAGGGCCTACTGTAGATCTGATTGTGGCCGCTAGCGACCTTATGGCACTTATATTTGAATTTAGTACTTCCGAATATTTAAGGGTTTTTTGTTCCATCTAATAACAGAATGCCTTGAATGATTAAAAATTTGAAAGTTTTTTTTTGTCATAACCATCTTTTAATTTTTAAATGATACTTCGCTCACATCATGACAGACACCTCTCAACTATTATCTCTACAGTCTCAGTTGATCACTGCTGAAAATAATAAGAATGATGCAATGAGAAGAGCTAACGGAGATGATCCACTGGCATTAGCTAACTTGGATGCTTCCAGTGCTGAAGTTGCTGATATCTCAGGCAAAATAGCTCAAGTTGAAAGAGAGCTGAAAATCACAGAGCAAGAAGAAGAAAGAGAAGAAGAATCTGAACTACTCAAGGCAAGAGAAGAGCACGAACAAAAAGAACTTGAAGAATTCAAGTCTATGTTCGAAAATGTTCAGATACCATCACTTGATATGGGTTCTAATACAGCTTCTCCTTATGCCCAGATTTTTAAGCAGCATGAAGAAAAAGAACAACAATTTAGTTTTCTTGATGCGCATGAAGAAGCTGTTTCAGCTAATACCCAGACTGAAACCGAAGATGGCTAAGCTTCAATAACGATTCTCCCTCCCTCCCAAACTAAAAAGCCATGTCCTGAATATAAAGGATGTGGCTTTTTTATTTTAAGATGAGTTTTTTTTAATGATAATCTCCTCATAACCTCCTGATGTTATCTAATAAACATAGATCACAGCATAATACTGAGATCGAGATTGGGAGAAACTTGGGGGAGTTTAAATTGATCAGTAAGTTAAGTAGTTCTAGTAATACAACAGCTGCAAGTTCAGCTAGTGAAAGTTCTTCAAAAGTGAATCAAAGCTCAGAGGCTCATAAAGCATCTCTAGCTAATGGCAAGGTTCAAAACGAAAGAGTGAATCATGATTTCTCAGATTTCTCAATGATGAAAGATTACAACATGGAACGAGGAGTGTCGTTCAGCATGTAACAGTTTTGTGAGATGCGAGCCATTTATTTAGCCCGCCAACATTCCACAGTCTTGTACTGTAAGCTCGCTTCTCACAAATTTTTTAATAGCAGCAAAGCTCTCTTGTCCCCCACACGCCTTCCCAAGAGAGCTTTTTTTTTCAAAAATTCCTTAACTAAGCTTTAATTCTCATTTGTCAATTTAATACTAACCATGGCAAGATTCGGTCAAAGATTTAATGTTCCAGAGAAGGCTAGCCAAAACCCGGCCCCAGCGGCTGTTGATACTCAGCTAGCTAAAGCTGCTGTCAAGCGTATAAGCAAAGCGACTAAGGTAAGTACTCCAGCAAAAACTAATAAGTCAGTTGATAAGAAGCTGGACCAAGAAAAAATTCAAGAACAAGTTCTTATTAAGCAAACTGATGCTCAGCAAGTTCAAGACAAAGCTAAAAAACAAAATTCAGCACAGTCAGATATTTTCAGCTCAAAAAATGATTCTGCAGGAGAAAGAGATGTAACAGTATCTCAATTTGCAAGTGAAGTTGCTGACAGAAAAAGACAGACGCAAAAAAGACAAGCTTTTGCACAAAAACTGCAAGGTGGAGCTGAGACTGCTGCTAAGCAAAGTCCAAAATCTGGAAAAACTGAAGAAGCAGCAGACCAGAATTTATCAGCTACAGTTTCTCAATCCCAGACTGAGAGTCTAGATCCGGATGCAAAAGCTAAGCGTAAAGCTGAAAAAATGTTGACTCGTATCGCTAAAGAAGGCGGTGAGAAAGGTAGAGCTTTTGTAGAGTTTGCAAGAAGAGAAGTGAGTAAAGGGCGTCTTGCCGAAATAGAAGATCTGATAGAAGGTTTTCATGCAAATCTAAAAGGTGATAGCCTAACAGCAGCAGAATTAGTTGAATCAGGAGAAGAGCCGGTTTCAATTTTACGTCATATGGTTTCGGCTGATAACACCGATGATCTTGCTGCCTTGAATAATCAAATTGTTGTCAGACCTGATACTGAAGTTGGTTTTAAGAAAGATCAAGCTTTCTTGCGTAATAAAGATGTTGCTAATGCTGAGAGGCGCTTGCCACCGAGCTTCACTAAATCAATGAAGCCTAAGAAAATGGAAGCTGCAATTGAGTTTATTAGTGCTTTTGCAAATAAAGCCATCAACCCAGCTCCTTGGGATGCTGTTGCTGCCTGAACTGCTTTATAATTTTTGAAGTGTCTGAGGAAAAGAAAACCAAAGCACAGCTTGAAGCTGAAAGGCTAGCCATGATGAACCGTGCTGCAATTAAGCATGGTTTGACTTGTTTCGATAAAGGCAAATATTCATTACCACCAGATGAGCTTAAAGAATTTTGGATGAGTTTAGACCAGGAAGGCTGGAAAAATCATCTCGAGATGTTTGCTCTTGAATTGAAAAAATACAATAGTGTGGGTATTAAAAAACTGCTTTTTGATCTAGATCATTACGTCAAAGATTGCCGTAAAATGGTCACCGGTTTTAATCGCAGCAAAGAAGAAGTCTTGTTGATGATTGCAATCGGTCAGCTCGACCCAGCAGAGTTTTTGGAGCACTTGAAAAGCTTGCCGTCTAATAGAGAGCTTTTAGACAGAAAAATCCACAAACAAATCAAAGAGCTTGATTGGCAAGATGACCTGGCATTAAAAAGACTAGACGAGCTTACTCTGGCTTTAGACAAACCTAAGATTAAAAAAGCGGAAGTCGATACCATTGAAAAAGAGATTGGAAAAATCGAAAAAGAAATTAACGCCCGCAAACTCAAGCGCGATGAGCTTGCCATCAAGCTGGTTGAGTGGAAAGCAAGAGGTACTATTGATATTGCATCAGGGGATGACAAATTTAGGCTTGATGCTTAGTGGGTAGCTCTTCCTGTGAATCCTCTTTTAATTGCTGGCATGAGTTTTTTTTGAAGGAGTTCACCTGCACTTTCTAACATAAATAATAAGTCACTATTGGCTTCCTTAGCTTTCTCATCGCCTAGAGTATTTAAAACTTCACCAATTGTTTGTCCTGTTCGATCAATAAATTGTTCTATGGCAGTGATTACATTATCCCCATCTATGGTGCAGAAGGTATCCTGATTTGGATAAGTATCAGTCGCCATTTGATGCAGAGCAGTAGCACCAGCCCCTAGAGCTTCAGAAACTTTTTGAGACAGATTTGCAACCACTTCATATCTATTGGCTTTTGAATTGACTCCAGCTTTTATGTGTCTAGAGTACGATTCTGGTATATTTGGCGAACTGTCTTTAGCAAACTGCATCGCATTTTTTAATCTGATTTCATCTTCTCTATTGCTTATGTACTTACTGAGCCCTTTCGCTGCTTCACTTATCATATTCTCAATAATACCAGCTTTAAGGTTTCATCGCCACTTTAATAACCTCTCCTGATTTCATGAGATTGAGCGCTTCTTCGAGTCTTGCAAGAGGCATCTCTAGGCTGATTAAATCTCTAAGATCAATCTTGCCTGAGCCCAGGAGATCTAGGGCTTGTGCAATATAGCGAGGTTGGTGATGAAAACTGGCAATCAAGTTTAGTTCGTGGTAGTGCATCTTAAAAGTGTCCAATTCTATTGTCGAGCCTTTAGGGCAACCACCAAAAAAATTAACGGTACCGCCAGGGCGTACTAAAGACAAGCTTTGTGACCAAGCTGCAGGTTTACCCGTGCACTCAAAAATATAATCAGGACCATAAGCATTTATTGTATTGACGGCTTTGTTTAAGTC
>CAWUIS010000145.1:0-4402 GCA_963922625.1 uncultured Candidatus Melainabacteria bacterium
TGACGAATTCTTCTTCAAAGAAATTATCCCAGCTTATGAAGAACATATTCAAGACATTCCCAAAGGATCAAGTTTATGGCAATCACCACTTATGATTGATACAACTAAAAAGTTTCATGCAGTAAAAGATTATGCTCGCTCAAAAGATTGGATTTAATTTAACTGTCAACCAACTGTTGAAATAATAATTGCAAAACTAGAGGCTTAACCACAAGCAAGCCAATTGTTACCTAGTCCAATATCAACTAAAAGAGGCACTTTTAGCTCGGCTGCCTCAGACATTTCTTTTTCAATTATAGCTAGCACCTTTTCTTCTTCACTTTCTGCTACTTCAATAACAAGTTCATCATGAACTTGCAAAATGATTCGTGATTTTAAACCTTGTAGTGCTTTAAAGGTGTTAATCATAGCGAGTTTCATGATGTCAGCAGCAGTGCCTTGTAGGGCTGCATTAAAAGCTTGTCTTTCTTCTTCTTTCATCAAGATTTTATTTGGGCTATTGATATTTTGAAAATAACGGCGGCGGCCAAAAAGCGTTTCGGTATAGCCATCAGCGTGAGCTTTTGCTAGCACTGCTTCCATAAAGGGCTTGATACTTGGGAAGGCTTTGAAGTATTTTTCGATAAAAGCTTTAGCTTCGCTATTGCTGATATCAAGCTGCTTTGCTGTCGCAAAAGCTCCTTGCATATAAATCAAGGCAAAGTTTAGTGTCTTTCCAATAGATCTTTGCTCGCTTGTGACCATGCTTTCATCTTCAAGTTCAAAAATTTCCATAGCGGTGCGTTTGTGGATGTCTTGATTATTTTTAAATGCGTCAATGAGAGCATCAGCTTCAGCCAAATGGGCAAGAACTCTTAGCTCGATTTGAGAGTAGTCAGCACTGAGAAGTTTATAGCCCGCTTTTGTAATAAAAGCTTCTCTGACTTTTTTACCGTAGTCTGAGCGGATAGGTATGTTTTGCAAATTAGGGTTATTAGAGCTGAGTCTACCAGTTGCGGTTCCTACTTGATTAAATTCAGAGTGGAGGCGCTCAGTTTCTTTGTTAACCAGACTTGGCAAGTTATCGATATAGGTTGAAGCAAGCTTTGTTAGGGTGCGGTATTGGAGTATGGCTTCAAGTAGGTCTCTTTGATCTTGTTCAAGATCGTAGTCTTTGAGTATGGTCTCAAGAGTATCAAGGCTGGTAGAGTAGCCACCACTTTTTGTTTTCTTGCCAATCGTTGGCATGCTCATTTTTTCATAGAGAATAGTATTGAGTTGCTTTGGAGAAGAGATATTAAATTCTTCATTGCAGATTTTGAAAATTTTATTGGTCAGAGCGTCGATTTTTTCGTGTACCTCTATGCTGAGTTTGCCAAGATACTCACTGTCTAAGGCCACACCAGCAAGTTCTATCTCTCGTAAAACTTCGACTAATGGAAATTCAAATTTTTCTAGGAGTGCTTTTTCTCTCTCTGCAAAGACTTTGTTGTAGTGCTGATAAAGCTTTATAGTGACATGAGCATCAGTGGCAGCATAAGGTGCTACTTGCTCTAGAGGCGCTTGATCGATGGTAATTTGTTTGCGGCCACTACCAATGATGTCTTCTATTTCCACCATGCGTTGATGAAATACTCTGCGGCATTGTGCCTTGAGACCATGTTTATTAGCAGGGTTATCAACATAGCTTGCTAAAAGAGTGTCATAAAAATTGTTATGGTTTTGGATGCCAAGACGGCTAAAGATTTTTTGTTCAAATTTTGCATTTTGAATAATTTGACATTTGCTCTTGTCTTCAAGAATCAGCTTTAAAGTCTCTAAAACATAATTGGAGTCCAGTTGTTCTAGTTCTTGGTGTAGAAGAGGGATATAAAAAGTTTCAATGCTAGAGTCTTCTGTGTTAGCTTCATCCTCAGCTGCCTTGTCATCTTTACTAATAGCAAAGGCCCAGCCGACAATATTGCAGTTAAAAGTATTGAGCCCTGTTGTTTCAAGATCAACAGAGTAATAAGCTTGGCCTTTAAGTTTGTCGATTAATAGTGCTAAAGACTCTTTTGTGGTGATGATTTCTGGCTTTACAGAAAGATCGCTTAAAGGTTTTTCGAGTTTTTCCCACTTGCTATCACTTTCAAAAGCGGTTTCTTCACTCATTGGTATTGCAGCAAGCTTACCTTTATTGAATGGTTTGAGAATTTTAGAGAGTCTTCCTAGTATTGACTTAAATTCTAGTTCTTCAAGAAAACCGACTAAAGTTTCTAGTTCAGGTAAATCAAGCTGGCAATGCTTTAGACTCAAATCACAGCTTTTAACACCATCTGCTTCGGTGATGATTGTGGCAATGTACTTGGACATGCGTGCCTGCTCTTCTTGTTCAATGAGTTTTTCTTTTGTTTTTGGTGGGCCAACGGATTCTATGTTTTGGTAGATGCCCTCAAGGTCACCATACTCTGTTAGTAATTTGACGGCTGCTTTAGGACCAAGACCTCGCACTCCTGGAATATTGTCAGAACTATCTCCAGCAATGCCTTTATAATCAGCTACTTGTACTGGTTTGACACCCATTTTTTCAAAAACTTCAGCTTCACCAAATAGCTCTAAGCCCCCTTTTCTTTGAGGCACGGCTATTTTAATATTTTCATTGACTAATTGATAAAGATCTTTGTCTCCAGAGAGAATTATCACTTCGTATCCCTCTTGATCAGCTTCTTTTGCCATAATGCCAATCAAATCATCAGCTTCAAAACCAGGCTCTTCTAAGACCGGAATATGGAAGCGCCTGAAGCTTTCTTTGATGACTTCCCATTGTGGCTGCATGTCATCTGGCATTTCATCAGGACGGTTGGCTTTATATTCGCTAAAAACTTCGTGTCTATAAGTTGGAATAGGTAGGTCAAAGGCAACAGCTGCTGCTGTGGGCTTTGCAAATTCGAGCATATCAAAAAATGCCTTTAAAGTACCGTAGACTGCCCAAGTCGGATTTCCCTTAGAATCTCTCAGGTTGCTCATTTCAAGAGCAAAAAACATGCGAAATGCTAGATTGCTGCCATCTATAAGTAGTAAAAGGGGTTTTTCTGTGCTTGCCGCTGTGCTCATCTCGGTATAATATGTATAAGGTTAATTTACCATGCCAAATATAGAAGAATTATTCGAAGAAAGCAAAGTTAGACCTCCTCAGCGTAGTGATGTTGAAATCCCCGATGGTTTGAAGGATAACTTGATGGTGACTACTGTAGGTGGTTTTCTGGATGCAATTTATAACTGGGCAAGATCAAACAGTGTTTGGCCTCTCACCTACGGTACTAGCTGTTGCGCTATTGAGATGATGTCAGTTGGTATGTCTCGTTTTGATATTTCAAGATTTGGCTCTGAAGTTTTTCGTGCTACCCCAAGACAATCTGACATGATTATTACAGCCGGCACTATCACAAGAAAAATGGCACCTGCATTGATTCGTTTATATCAACAGTTGCCAGAACCTAAGTACGTTATTGCAATGGGGGCTTGTACTATCACTGGTGGTATGTTCCACGATAGCTACTCTGTAGTGCAAGGTGTGGATAGAGTGATTCCTGTTGATGTCTATGTGCCTGGTTGTCCGCCTCGTCCTGAAGGTCTTTTGCATGGTCTTTTTACTCTACAAAGAAAAATCAGAAGAGAAAAACTTTCTGACAGAGCAGCTATTGCTCAGCACCACAGAGACTGTGTCAAAGAAGTTGACGATGAAACAGGGTTATTAATTAAATAAAAGATTTATCTATGAACGAAGAAGCAGTTGAATCCCCAGAACAAGAGCTTGGTAAAGTAGCTCAGTTTTTAGAAGAAAAAAAAGTTAAATTCACTCCAGTTGGTAAAACAAATTCTGGTGTAGAAATTCTTATGCTTGAGGCTTCTGATCTTACGCAAGCATGTAAAGAACTAAAAAAAGGGATGAAGCTTAATCGTCTTAATTATCTAGTAGCAACAGAAGTCAAAGATGGCTACCAAAGTTCTGCTTTTGTCGATAATATTGAAACTAATGATTCGGTTTTATTGAAGGTCGTGGTTGCTAAAGATGCTCCTAACATACCTAGCCTGTCGAGTATTTTCCCAACCGCTGACTGGCAAGAACGTGAGGCTTTTGACATGATGGGCATTAATTATGAAGGTCACCCTAATTTGACGCGTATTTTAAATCCTGATAAATGGGAAGGTCATCCTTTGCGTAAGGACTATATTGGACCTATAGATGAGCTTAACCAACCAATAAATTATTAGACATCCTGTCTTATAAGACTATAACGTCTTGGATTATTTTCTTGTCGTCGTTGATTTTGTTTTTTCTCAGTGTGCTAATTACATCGTTGAGTGCACTATGTTGACCAATGCTGTACTTTAACTGAGTGTCAAGCTGTCTTGCCATATAAAGGTGTTCATTTACAGTGAG
>CAWUIS010000146.1:0-4384 GCA_963922625.1 uncultured Candidatus Melainabacteria bacterium
CCGCTTTTGATGGTTATGACATAGCCATTTTCATCCATACCACGTCTACCAGCTCTTCCTGACATCTGTAAGAACTCTGAAGCTGTAATATTACGAAAACCAGCATCAGTAGCTTTATTGATATTACTAATGACAGTAGATCTAGCTGGCATGTTGATACCTGCAGCTAAAGTCTCAGTTGAAAAAACAACTTTCATTAAGCCTTTGGTAAAAAGTTCTTCGATTAGGGCTTTTACTTGAGGAAGCATGCCTGCGTGATGAGCAGCAATACCTTTGTATAGAAGATCTATGTGATTGAATTTCTTGATTACTGGTGTCGTTGCAGCAGCTAGTTCGATTTCATCACGAAGTCTTTTTTCTTCATCTGGCTTGAGTAGTTTTAAGCCTTCGCATTCAAGTGCTGCTTTATCACAACCTTTACGGCTAAAGACAAAATAGATTGCAGGTAGCATGTCCTTTTTATTGAGTTCATCGACTACATTCGGGATAGAAATATTGACTTTGTTTCTTGGACTAAAACGGCTATTGAACTTACCTTTTTTTCCTGCAAAACGGTTATCGCTTCTTTCTTTAAGTTGTGGATTGAGCTTACCGTTGGTTGTTAAAAGTGGGCTGAGGTTATCGTCTTTGTAAAAATAGAAAGAAAGAGGTACTGGTCTTTTTTCGGTTTTAACGAGAAAACAATCACCATGAACTTCTTTAATCCAGTCAATCAATTCTTCAGGATTATTAATGGTTGCAGAAAGACCTACAATGTTGACTGATTTAGGTGTGTAGATGATGCTCTCTTCCCAGACCGTGCCTCTTGATTTGTCATTGATATAGTGAAATTCATCAAAAATTATGTACTTGAGATCTTGAAGAAAAGGGTCAATAGAACCAAAGCTAGTACCATAAAGCATATTTCGGTAGATCTCTGTGGTCATCACTATAATTTTGCTCTCACGGTTTTTATTGGTATCTCCGGTGAGAATTCCGACGTTTTCTTCGCCAAACTCTTCAGAAAACTCATGATACTTCTGGTTGATAAGTGCTTTAAGCGGGGCAGTATAAAATACTCTATGACCCTGTTCTAAGGCCTTCTTGATTGCCTGTTTGGCGATCACCGTTTTACCAGCTCCCGTTGGCGCAGAGACAATTACGCTCTGTTGTTTATTGATGTGCTCTATGGCTTCTTTCTGAAAATCGTCTAATTCAAATTTTTGTTCATTTACTACTTGGGTCACAAAAGCTCCTGGCTCAATTGAGAGCCTTTAAAATTACTATCGCAAACGATTATATATAGCAGTAATTAAGATGAAAATGAGTATTTTTAATGCTTTCTTATTTAATGGCGCTTGAACATGTATTGCAAATTCCATCTTTAATCTCCTCTGGAGCAAAATACTTCCAGCATCGATAACATTTTTGACCGTTAAACTTGCTAGCACTGATGTTTCTGCTAGAAGACTCGGTTAATTCATAGCTTGAGACGATAAATACAGCTTTGATTTCATCAGCGATCGACTCCAGAGCCTGATAATCTTCGCTTTCTACTTGCAGCTTCAATTTTGCTTCCAAAGATTTTCCAATCTCTTTTTTTTCTTGCCTGAGAATCTCAATCTCTTTGAAAGCTTGCTCTCTAATTTCAAGTATTCTTTGCCATTTTTGATCTAGCTTGTCGTCAATAAATTCTGATTGTGCTTGAGGCCAGTTGCTCAGCAAAATAGAATCTCCTCCTCCTTGCATAAAGAAGTCATTGTCTTTGTATGAGTCTTTGATTTGTTGAGGGGAGTGGGTGAATATATCTTCAGCAAGGTGAGGTAGTACAGGTACAAACATTCTGTTTATGGTGCTTAAAAGCTGGTAAATTACAGTTTGTGCTGAGCGGCGTGATTTAGAATCGGTACCGTGTGTGTAGAGCCTATCTTTGATGATGTCAAAATAGAAAGCCGAGAGATCTACCGAGCAAAAATTTTGAATTACTTGGTAGTACTTAAAAAATTGATACTGATCAAAACATTCGGTTAATTTCTTGATGATATTTTGCAAACGATGCAGTATCAACCTATCTAAGTCCCAAAGATCGGCATAGTCAACAGTATCAACTTTAGGGTCAAAATCATGCAAATTACCAAGCATGTAGCGCGAGGTATTACGGAAATTACGATAAATATCTGAAAGCTGCTTGAACATATTGTCACCAACCTTGATATCTATTGAATAATCAACACTAGCTACCCAAAGTCTGACAATATCCGCGCCAAATTTATCAATAACTTTTTGTGGATCAACAACATTGCCAAGTGACTTGGACATTTTGCGTCCCTTTTCATCCATTACAAATCCATGAGTCAGAACACTTTTGTAAGGGGCAAAGCCGTTAGTAGCAACCGAAGTTAGTAAGCTCGATTGAAACCAACCCCGGTGTTGATCCGAACCTTCCAGGTAAAGATCCACAGGCTCAAACTTCTTCTTCCCTAGTAAGCTTGCAAATTGTGCCACTACAGATCTGTGGGTAGAACCTGAGTCAAACCAAACATCCATAGTGTCCATTTCGATTTTGAAATTTTCAGGAGGGTATTTAGCATGCAGGTTTTCAGGGATGAGTTCTGATGTTTCTTTGGCGTACCATGCTGAGCTACCCTCTTCAGCAAAGATTTGAGCGACGTGTTCGATGATCTCTTTATCAAGTAGCGCTACTTTGTTGCCATCTTCATTGATTTGAGTTTGGTCATATAGTGCAGGTATCGGTACTCCCCATGTACGCTGGCGGCTAATACACCAATCTCCCCTATCTTCTACCATTTTGTAGATGCGATTACGGCCGCGTTCAGGAATCCACTTAACTTTATCAATCTCGCTTAGTGCTTCTTTTCTAAAGCCATCAACGCTTGCAAACCATTGTTCTGTTGCTCTATATAGAAGTGGTGTTTTGGATCTCCAGCAATATGGGTAGCTGTGAATCAGCTTATTACAAGCGAGTAAAGCGCCACTGTCTTTTAAAGCAGCAATCATCAGATCGTTACCTTGTTTGATCACCTGAAAGCCTTCTAGTTTGATATTGCCTTGATGGTTATCTCTGTTTTCAAGTTTTTGTTTAAGGCTTTGGTTTTTCTTTGTTGCAAATTCCAAGTTCTCTTGGTCTTTAAATTGGTACTCAAGTGCTTTTGCGGTATAAACACCCCTACCATCAACCGGACATAAAATATCTAGCTTGTATTTTTTTCCTATCTCAAAATCTTCTTGTCCATGTCCCGGTGCGGTATGAACGCAGCCGGTACCAGCTTCGGTGGTAACATGGTCACCAAAAATCACAGGGCTTTCTCTATCAAAAAGTGGATGCTGGCAGACTGTTGCTTCAAGTTCTTTACCGGCAAAACTTTCACCAATGATATCCAGCTCTTCTTTGATGTCTTTTTCTATATTTGCTTTTAGCGCTTTTGCGATGATGATTTTTCCGCATTCTTTACCTTGGGCCACAACATACTCAATGCTCTCACCAAGACAAATAGCTAGATTTCCAGGAATAGTCCAAGGTGTGGTGGTCCAAATGACCAAACGGGCATCTTCTAATCCTTGTTTTGGACTGCTTTTGATCTTAAAAGCAACATAGATCGCATTAGATTCGTGGTCATCCTTATATTCGACTTCAGCATCGGCAAGTGCTGTTTCCGCTCCATAGCTCCAATAGACAGTCTTTAGACCTCTGTAGATAAAGCCTTTTTCAGCCATCTCAGCAAAAAGCTTGACTTGTTCTGCTTCAAATTTAGGGTCTAAAGTTACATAAGGATTGTCCCAATCACCCAGTACACCTAAACGTTTAAATTTTTCTTCTTGTCCTTTGAGGTTTTTTAAGGCAAATTCTTTACATTTCTCACGAAGCTCAATGATACTAACGGCTTGTCTACCACCTTTGATTTCCTTAACGACAGCATTTTCAATCGGTAGTCCGTGGCTATCATAACCTGGTACATAAGGGGTCTTGAAACCCTTTTGGCATTTGTATTTAATGATTATGTCTTTGAGGATTTTGTTTAGAGCTGTTCCAATGTGAATCTTGTCTGAACTTAAGTAAGGTGGACCATCATGAAGAATAAAACTAGCTGCGTTTTCATTTTCTCTAAGTTCAAGGGCTTTTTGATATACATCAAGCTCGTTCCACCTAGCTTGAAACTCAGGTTCGCGAACTGGACCATTACCTCTCATTGGGAAATCAGTTTGAGGCAAGTCAATGGTATCTTTGTATTTGTGCTCTAAATCTTCGCTGGTTTGGATGGACATAATCTGTTGTTATAATTTTAGCTATAAAGCAGTAATTCTATCACCATGGATCAAGAAAACAGTTTTGCAAAATCTTATAATCACTCAGAAGTCGAAAAAAAATGGCTTGAAAAGTGGCTTG
>CAWUIS010000147.1:0-4375 GCA_963922625.1 uncultured Candidatus Melainabacteria bacterium
GAGCTATTTATTTTTTAATGTTTTTTGTCAGTTATAATTTCAATATGAGAATCTGGCTGCTTAGTCTCTTGATTTACCTGTCACTTAGCCCGAGTTGCCTTGCTGCATCTAGGGATTTTACGAGCTTACGCTACCTTATCAAAACCAGAGACCTTGAAGCCAAAATGTATTTACCCTCAGCAGCCATTAGAGGCTCAAAGATAAAAATTTTAGTTAATGCTCCGAATTCTGAATCAATCAAGCTGATTGCAGCTTCGCAGCCCGGTAAAACCAAATTGAAAAATTTGGATCTTAGAATCGACCCAAGCTACTTTGAAGTTGCAAGTAGTCAAGATGAAAGAGCTAGTTTTGAGCTTGACTTAGCAAGTTTAAAGCCTGAACAATTGGGCACACAAGGCAATATCCTTTTCTTTGAAGCCATCGTAAGCTACCAAGATCCAGTGCGCGGAGAGATTTTAGATAGAGCAAGTTTTTATGGTGCTAATGCAAATTTCACCAATATCAACGCTGTGCAAATCGTCGATAAACCAGAAGATGCGAGCAATATTGCCAACCTTGCAAGAAGCTTTATGCCAGGACTTCTTGGTGTTGGTGCAGGATACTAAAGCCTAGATGTACTACTCTAATGACGAAATTGAAGAGTTTGATCGTTACGCAGAATTTTTAGGTTTTTCTGCTCACAATGACATTGAGACCAGTGAAAATGTTTATATCAACTTAGAAAAATTTATTTTTGAGAATAATCAAAACCTCAACTACTCCAACCATAGTTTTACAGCCCAAGAACTCAATGATAGATTCAACAAGCTTTTAGCTCATTTTCAGAATTTTGAAACTCGACAGCCCAAATCCAAACAATACCGTTTTTTAAATATTAATTTAGTTGATGTCAAGTCCAACTGCCCAGAAGATTTATTCAAATGGTCTTACTACAATCACAAATTTGCAGCTTCTCAAGGAAAAGATAGCCAAGCGATGAATGAGTGGCATAAATTGGAGCAATCAATTAGTGCTTCCCGTAGAGCTAGATTCAAAGCTATGCGCGAAGCAAACATGGCACATTATTTGCACATCATTAAAAACCACATGTTTTTTGATAGCATCAACTTCACTTCCATCCATCCACAAATTTTCAATGAAATCAAATTTGGAGTGGACATCGCTGAAGAGCAGTATCTAGAAAAACTAATCAAAGAAAATAAAGCTAGTGCCAGATGCCGCAAAATCAATCATGGCTTAGGTTCACTTAGTTTAAACTTGGTCAAAAAATTTAGTGTCAATAAAAAAATTGAGCTCAATGGTCACATTGCATCGAGTTCAAAAAAACTTAACCCTAATTTACTGATAATGATTAGAAATCTTTTTGCTTTCATGAATGTCACGGAATCAAGCTTGGTTGAATGTGATTTTGTTTTGCTTGTCAATGATTTAGACCAGCTGAGTCTGATCCCTATCATAGACAGCGACCAGCCCATTTTTACAGTAGACTTATCACCGGCAGCTACACCTAATTTTTCCTATATGCTCTTAAAAGATGATGGTTTTGATCAAGTCTTTTCATACGCAAAAAAACGAGAAGATGAAGCGGTTATTCAAAGCATCATCAGGTCTGTTACTTGTGGTTTGATGAATTTCATCATCAAGCGTAGATTCTCTGAACAAATTGCCTTGAACTATATGGATGATTACTTCAAACCTTTGTCTAAAGCACTAGGCAAAAACATTGCTGAATTTGCTCTACCTATCAAATTACTAACTAAAAAACTCGAGAAATAACTATATGCTTAAAAAGAAAATCGAATCACTTGTAAAAAGCTCAATTGCAAAAGGCATCCAAGAAGGTGCTTTGGGAGAGCTTCAAAATATCCCGGACACGGTGCCACTCGATTTCACAAAAAACCCCGAGCACGGTGATAGAGCTATCAGTGTTGCTATGAAGCTTGCTAAAGAAGCCAAAATGTCTCCTAGAAATATTGCTGCTGCCATCGCAGAGCATTTACCTAAGACCATGTTCCAAAAAGTAGATATTGCTGGGCCTGGTTTTATTAACCTCACCTTAGACTGGAATCTACTTGAAGAAATCATTAGTGATATTCACTGCCAAGACAATAACTATGGCAAGCTAACAAGCGAAGAAAGACCTGATCTTAGTTACAAAAAAGTTTTACTGGAGTATGTCTCTGCAAACCCAACTGGTGACTTGCATCTAGGACATGGACGCGGTGCGGTTCTCGGCAGTGCTTTAGTTGAACTTTTGAAATGGGCTGGCTATGAAGTAGATTCAGAATTTTATATCAATGATGCTGGTGTGCAGATGCAGAAGCTCGGAAATTCATTGTGGCAAGCTTTGCAAATAAAACAAGCAAAAATAGAAACAAGTGCTTACGAAGAAGAGAACTATCCACTTGAAGCTATGAATGAGCTGATAGATAAACTTAGCTCATCCCTCGATACTAAAGAAGACCTGGATATTACAGCTTGCTCCGAGATTGCAAAGCAGTACTACTTAAAAGAGCAAAAAGCTATCTTAGAAAAAGCACGAGTGTTTTTTGATAAATGGTACTCAGAAAAAGAAGAAATTCACGAGCAAGGCAAAATTGAAGAAGTATGCAAGCTGCTTAAAGAAAAAGACTTTAGCTACGAAAAAGATTCTGCACTATGGTTTAAAGCCAAAGATTTTGGTGATGAAAGAGACCGGGTACTAAAAAAATCAGACGGCACTTATACATACCTGATGGGTGATTTAGCTTATCACCAGGATAAATTCAAAAGAGCCGAGCGTCTTGTAAATCTCTGGGGAGCTGATCATCATGGTCAAATCCCTGGTATCAAGGGAGCGTTAAATGCCATTGGAGAAGATGGCGATAAGCTTGAAGTGCTTTTAATGCAACTTGTCTCACTAACCAAAGCTGGTGAAGAAGTTAAAATGTCCAAGCGCTCTGGTAATTTTGTCACTGTCAATGATTTAATTGAAGAAGTTGGAGTAGATGCTTTTAGGTATTTTTTACTGGATAGCCAAGCTAACAATAGACTAGTTTTTGATCTGGAGCTTGCAAGCAAGCAAGACAAGGATAATCCTGTTTACTATATTCAATACGCGCACGCTCGTTGTTGTAGTATTTTCCGCAACTTAAGTGAGCCACAAATAGACCAAGAAAAGCAAACAATGCAGGATTCTCTTTTTACTAAAGCAGAAATCAATACTTGCCTAGAAGACATGAAATCAGGAAATCTAAACTTCAATGCTGTCTTTGCTAATTTGAATCCTGAAGAACTAAGATCTACAAAAGATTTGATATTGCTCTTGTCTTTATTTCCAGAAGAAATCAAAGATGCTGCTTTAGCAAGAGCACCGTATAAAATTGCTGGCTATCTTAAAAATCTAGCGAGTGCTTTTCATCAATTCTATACTCACAACCGAGTCATCACAGATGATAAAGACCTTGTCAAAGCAAGGCTAGCGCTAGTATTAGCCACCCAAAAAACTCTTAGAAATGCTTTAAATCTTTTACAGGTTCATGCCCCTGAAAGGATGTAAGCCCCTCTAATAAAGCTTTTGCAAAGAGTACTAGTTGCCGTTCGTTGAGTCTATAGCCAAGTTTGCTATTCAAGTTTTGGCGCAATTGCCTAAGATGCCACTCAACAGTACGCTTAGACAAGGATAGACTATGAGCAATTTCATAGTTGAGCCTACCTTCAGCAAGTAAAAGCAAAATTCTCACTTGTCGATCTGCTATTTTTTCTCCCTTAAATTTTACGATTGGAAGCTCAAGCTCTTTGACCTGGTAGCGTAGCTTGACTAGTTCAATTTCAAAGATCATAGATTTGATCTTAAAAAAACCAGCAGAAAAATAAAAGGGGTCAAATGACCCTCTCAAAATCTTATCCAAGTATGGTCATTGGAGGCGAGTTAATATCTCCAAGCTTATGCTTTTCAAGTTCTTCTTTAGCTATTACTCTATCAACAGCAATATCAACAAAGAGCCTGCCATCAAGGTGATCAATTTCATGTTGTATGCAACGGCAAAATAAATCAGCTTCTGCTTCCATACGTTGTTCTTTGCCTTTAAGATCCTGAAACTTAAACACAATTTTATTAGCGCGCTTAACATTAAAAAAGACCTCCGGAAAACTCAGGCAGCCCTCAAAACTGTCCATCTCTCCCTCTCGGTAAACAATGACAGGATTTACCAAAATAAGCGGGTTGTATTCTAAATCTGCTTTTTCATTACCCGCATCATCGTAACGATCACTTGAGTACTCAGTGTCAATAACGATAAGGCGCTTATTAATACCAACTTGCGGTGCAGCCAGCCCCACACCACTTGCTTCGTACATGGTTTTAAGCATTTTATCGGCAACTTTTTCTAGTTTT
>CAWUIS010000148.1:0-4372 GCA_963922625.1 uncultured Candidatus Melainabacteria bacterium
GCTCATCATGAGCAGCAACAGATATAACCGATGGGAAAGCAGCAGGTTGTGCTAGTACTGCACGAACATTATTATTACCAGCAGCCCCAAGAGAAATTACACCTTTTGATTTCGCATATTCAAATGCGTCGTATAAGTAAGAAGGAACAGAACCAGATATATAGCCCCAAGAGTTATTAAGAACTTGAGCACCTTGGTCAACAGCCCATATCACTCCTTCTGCAGCAGCAAAAAGCGAGCCTGTACCAGTAGTATCATCTAAGATTTTGACAGCCATTATTTTTGCATCTGGAGCAGCGCCAGCTATACCAATATCGTTATTTGCTTGGGCTGCAATAATTCCTGCGACATGAGTGCCATGGTCAAATACCTGTTGATGAATTTGATCAGCTATAGGGTTATTGTCGTTGTTAACAAAGTCTTTTCCAAAAACAGGACCAGCAAAAGAATCGTATTCTTGTTTTGATACCACGCCATCAAGGTTTAAATCAACATCGCGTATGTCTACATCACCATCGTTGTTGGTATCAGTGACCACCCCAGGGTTAACCCACATGCTGTAAGACAAATCTCTGTTTGAGTAGTAAACTCCACTATCAATTACAGCAACAACTACACCCTTTCCGGTTGCCTGCTGCCATGCTCTCTCAGCATCAATACCATATTCAGAATGGTGTCCCCATTGAGAATCATATAGCTCATCTTGGCTTTGAATTGGTTCGTTAAGGCTAACCAACCTATCAAGGTCCACACTCTCAACGGCTGAAACTCTACTCAAAGCACTAACCAACTTAGACATAGCAGAGCAATCTAAATTACTAACTAATGCCTCATTAGATCTTAACCTCGCGCTAAAATACCTATTCAGACCAAACCGAGATTTCTCTCTATAATTAGTTGATTCATCAGCTTCTAGTTTGACAAAAGAGTCTAAACTTAAACCAGAGTTTTCCTCAACAACAGATGATATCAAGCTAAGAACAGTACTACGAATCTCTGTTCTTCCAGTCAGACGAGATCTAGAGACACCATTTGATCTGAACTTGATAATCAATTTTGGGTTACTAAGCCCAACGCCACTACAATCAAATGATGAAGAATTTCCTACTGAGTTAGAATTCGGAGCAGCTCCTCCTCGGGGATTACTGGAAGAACTAGGTCTTCTTCTTCGAGCTACGCTCGGAAGGGCCAATAAAGTAACTACAAAAACGATTAATATTTTTTTCATAAAATTCAAGATTCTAACTATACAAAGCTTACCAATGTTAAGCTTTGCCTATGATTTAAATAAATTTCAGCTTAAAAAGGGATTTCTTCAGAAGGCAAAGCGTCCATCTCAAGATCATCAGAACTTGAACCCGACGACATAGAAGAAGAGCCTGTACCTAAGTCTTCTGCAAAATTGAGTCTATTGCCTTCAATACAAAGTAATTTGACAGGCTTACCTTCACGGTTGTTGAACTGCTCGATTTGAATTCTACCGTTAACAATGACCTTAGTACCTTCTTTAAGTCGGTCAGTCATGTCTGTGAAGCTCTCACCCCAAAGGTTAACTTTGATAGGATGAGCTTTCTCTTCTTTGGCTTTATTGTCGTAACGTAAAATGTTCATCATGAAAGTCACAACAGAATTGTTGTTAGGGGTAAAGCGTTGCTCAGCATCCTTTTTTAATGTCCCCGAAATAGTTGCAGATGATAGTGTCATTTTTGATTCCTTTTAAATTTACTAGATTTTCAGACTGAGTAAAAACTACTTTTGTAATACAAAAAAGTTTGCTCTTACTACATCTTCAGTGATAGCGAATTGCTTGTTGATAGCGTCAATAGCATCAGGCTTAGCTTCAACTTCTAGAACAACTTGGTAAGAATCAATTCGATTATTGATAGGGTATGCCAATCTTTGGTTTTGACCACCATTATTAGCAGTAATTTTAGCTTCAAATTTATTGAGAATGTTCTCGACTTCTCTGACCGACTTTTGTGCTGTAGCCTCGTCTTTTTGCGCTTTCAAAATCAAAAATAGTTCGTAAGTTTTCATAGAAGCACTGATAATAGCACAACATGTTAGAATTCCGTATCTATGGCAAGAAAGAAACAAGCAGATATTGGTATTTTTGGCGGAAGTGGTCTTTACAAATTCCTCGATGACGTTAAAGAAGTAACCGTTGAGACACCCTATGGTGCACCTTCTGACTCTGTTTTTGTAGGCACCCATGCCGGCAAAACCGTTGCTTTTCTTCCAAGACACGACCGCCAGCATAGAATTCCTCCTCATAAAATTAACTACAGGGCTAATGTCTGGGCATTCAAAGAGCTTGGGATCAGCTCAGTAATCTGTCCTTGTGCAGCTGGCAGCTTGCAGACCGAATACAAGCCAGGAGATTTTGCTATTGCAGACCAGTGGGTTGATAGAACTAAAGGTCGCGAAGATACTTTTTTTGATGGTCCAATTGCCACACACGTAAGTCCAGCAGAACCTTATACCGAAGAATTGAGAAAGCTTGCCATTGAAGCAGCCAAAGAAAACAATATTAATGTTCATGAAAAAGGTACGGTTGTGGTTATCAATGGTCCAAGATTTTCATCGAAAGCTGAGTCGGAGTGGTTTCATAAAATGGGCTGGCAAATCATCAACATGACACAGTACCCAGAAGCTCATCTAGTTAGAGAAGCTGGTATGGCTTGCGTCAACATCTCCTTGATCACTGACTATGACAGCGGTGTACACACTGGCACTGATCCTGTAAGTCATGCAGAAGTTATCAAAGTATTTGGGCAAAACATAGATAATTTGAAAAAACTACTCTTCTCATTAATTGAGAAAATCCCTGTTGATGAGTTTTATGGCGCTGATAAAGTTCTTGAAAATTCCAGATTCTAAGCATAGTGGCAAATAAGTCTCTTGAAGCAGTCATAGTCATACCAGCTCGCTTAAAAAGTACCAGACTTGAGCGTAAGCTTTTACGCCAATTGGGTGATAAGTCCATCATCGAAAAAACCTTTGCACAAGCAAGCAAAAGCAAACTTGCCAGCGAAGTATATATAGCTTGTGATGATGATGAATTAGTGGAGCATTGCTTGAAATTCACGGACAATGTTAGGCTCACCTCAGACCAACACCAATCTGGCAGCGACCGTATTGCTGAGCTTGCACAAAAAAACAGAGATTGGCAGGTGATTGTAAATGTTCAAGGGGACGAGCCTTTTATAAACCCTGCTGATATAGACAAAGCTATCGAACCTTTTATACATGACCCCAAGCTTGAGATGCTGAGTTTATATCACCAGATTACAGCTACTGAAGAAATTAATAAGACTAATAATGTCAAAGTAGTTACCGATGCTAACGATATGGCACTTTATTTCTCAAGACAAGCCATACCATTTAAGCGCGATGCCGATAGTCTTGATGACGTCATTTACAAAAAACACATCGGACTCTATGCCTACCGAAAAGAGACTTTACTAGCACTATCAAGCATGCCACAAAGCAAACTTGAGCTTAGCGAAAAACTAGAGCAATTGAGGGCTCTTGAAAATGGCATTGCAATAAAAATGGTAGAAGTATCATCAGCACCGATTGGTATCGATACCGATGATGATCTTCAAAAAGCTCAAGATTTACTGAGCCAGTAAAACTTTTTCATTACCCTTTTGAGCTAAATTAAAAAAAGCAGCCATGCCAGGATAAATAGCCTGCGAGCCCAAGAGCTCTTCAATCCTTAAAAGCTGGTTGTACTTAGCAACACGATCAGAACGGCACGGAGCACCTGTTTTGATTTGCCCTGCATTAGTAGCAACTGCAAGGTCAGCAATAAAAGTATCTTCTGTTTCGCCTGATCTATGTGAAATCACAGAAGTATAGCCTGATCTGTCAGCCATCTGGATTGCATTAAGGGTTTCAGTCAAAGTACCAATTTGATTAACTTTGATCAAAATACTATTAGCAGTATTTTCTTTGATACCACGAACCAATCTTGAAGTGTTAGTAACAAAAAGATCATCACCCACAAGCTGAACTCTAGAACCTAATCTCTGTGTAGCTTCTTGCCAAGTAGACCAGTCGTCTTCAGCAAAACCATCTTCAATAGAAATAATTGGATACTGCTCGATCCACTTAGCATAGAAGTCAACCATCTCAGAACCTGACAACAAACGTCCTTCTTTTTCTAGGTTATATTTTTTAGAACCTTCATCATAAAGCTCAGTGCTAGCAGCATCAATAGCAAGCATAATCTCAGAACCAGCCTTATAACCAGCTTTCTCAATTGCCTTCAAAATTACTTCAATAGCTTCCCCGTTAGCTTTCAAACTTGGTGCAAAACCACCTTCATCACCGATGCTCGTAGAATGACCAGCTTGCTTGAGTACAG
>CAWUIS010000149.1:0-4343 GCA_963922625.1 uncultured Candidatus Melainabacteria bacterium
AGCTAGTCTATGATCTCCAAGGCTATCAAAACAGGTGTTTGTTAATTCAAAGTCTCTTTTGCCTTTGCCTTCAATTATCATGCCGTCTGCAGTCTCTTCGACATCTACTCCCAAGGTTCTTAGAAGCTTGATTGTTGATGCGATACGATTCGATTCTTTAACTTTAAGCTCCTCGGCATCTTTGATTATTGTTTTGCCTTGAGCTTGTGCTGCAAGTAGAGAAATCACCGGGATCTCATCAATTAATCTGGGTATCAAGTCTCCAGAGATTTCAGTAGCTTTTAAATCACTACTCTCTATATGAATATCAGCTATTGGCTCGTCATTGACAATGAGTTCGTTTGCAAAAGAAATCTTGGCACCCATATTTTCCAGAAGGTCTATGATGCCTGTTCTAGTGGGATTGATACCAACTTGTTTTAAAACAAAACTAGCATCATCTAAAATTGCTGCAGCTACTAAGAAAAATGCGGCACTTGAAATATCACTGGGCACCGTGACTTTTTGTGCTACTAGATTTTTTGAGCTTTCTGGATTGATACTGACTTCAAGCCCATTCTCTTCAAGCTCAGCACCAAAAGCTTTGAGCATTCGCTCACTATGATCACGTGATTTATGAGGTTCAACAACACTGGTGATGCCACTTGCATTCAAGCCAGCAAGTAAGATACAAGATTTTACTTGAGCAGATGCGATTTTTGATTCGTGCCTGATAGCTTCTAGCCCTTCGGCTTTAGCTTTAATTTTAAGAGGAGCTTTACCATCATTACTTTCAATGATTGCTCCCATTTTTTCCAAAGGTTTGATTACTCTTTGCATCGGTCTTGAGCTAAGTGACTCATCACCACTCAAGCAAGTATCAAAAGGTAAGCCAGCAAAGAGACCACTCAGCAACCTCATAGCAGTACCAGAGTTGCCAAGATATATTTCTTGCTGAGGGGCTGTGAGCTGAGCCATGCCTTTGCCGTGGATGAAAATTTTTCCTGCTTTTTCTTCGATATTGACCCCAAGGGATTGAAATGCTTTTTTAGTGCAGAGGCAATCTTCTCCCATTAGAAAGTTGGATATTTCTGTAGTGCCATTGGCAATAGCTCCAAGCATAATCGATCTGTGGGAGATTGATTTATCTCCTGGTACAAAAATTTCTTTTTGGAGTTTTTTCTTTTGGAGTTTTTCAATTACTACTTTAGGCATGTGCTGCAGTAATTTTACCTTTGATAGCAGAAGCTGCAACTGTTGCTGGGCTAGCTAGGTGAGTCCGAGCACCAGCTCCCATTCTGCCTGGGAAGTTTCTATTGGTAGAAGAAATACATCTATTGCCAGGAGCAACTACACCCATGCTCATGCCAAGGCAAGGACCACAGCTTGCATGTGTCCACAAAGCTCCAGCGTCTTGGAAGATTTCATGCAAACCTTCTTTTTCGGCCTGGCGTTTTACCAGTTGTGAGCCTGGTGTGATGATAGTTGGAATACTAACTTTCTGTCCTTTGAGTATTTCAGCAGCTATTCTCAAGTCACTAATGCGAGCATTAGTACAGCTACCAATAAATGCTTGATCTAACTCAAGCTCTTCGATCTTATCGCCGGCTTTAACACCCATATATTCAAGCGCTTTGTCTTCGGCTTCTTCTGGGATAGAACCTTTGGTAGAGCTAGCTTCACCAGGGTTGATACCCCAAGTTACCATAGGTTCAAGTTTTGAAATATCAAGCTCAACCGTTTCGTCATAAACTGCTCCCTCGTCAGCTTTAAACTCAGACCATTTAGCTTTAAGATTTTCAAATTCTGCATCAGGAATTTGTTCTTTGCCTTTAAGATACTCAAAAGTAATCTCATCTGCTTCAATCATGCCGCTAGTGGCGCCAGCTTCAATTGCCATATTGCAAATAGTCATGCGCTCTTCCATGCTCAAATCTTTGATACCATCTCCGGTGTATTCAAGCACATAGCCAGTTCCACCTTTAAAAGAAATCTTTTCAATGATGGCAAGAATAATGTCTTTAGCGTAAACACCAGGCTTACGTTTGCCAGTAACATTAATTCTCATGACTTTAGGTTTTTTCAAAAGTAAGCATTGAGAAAGCATGGCACCAGCGTTAGCCGAAGTACCGATACCCAAAGCAAAACTAGCAAAAGCACCATTAGTACATGTGTGCGAATCACCACAACAAAGCGTCATACCAGGCTGCACGTAACCTCTTTCCGGTGCAACTACGTGGCAAATACCGTTTTCGCCAATATCAAAGTGTCTGATATTGTGTTTTTTTGCCCATTTGCGCAGTAAGTCAGCTTGCACAGCAGTAGCAGTATCTTTTGCTGGTGCAACGTGATCATTTATAGAAAGTATTCTTGAAGAATCAAAAATACGTCCATCAAACTCCTCATCAATTTGTATAGCGCCTTGTGGTGTGGTAATTTCATGAGCAACAATTTGGTCCATGAAAATTAGATAATTGCCACCAGCAAGTTCTTCAACAAGGTGAGCGTCCCAGACTTTATCAAATAAGGTTTTTGGCATGATTAGTGATTATAGCTTATGCAGCGCCTGTAGTTGCCTCAGTGGCTTCAGCTTTTTGAAAATACCGGGATTTATCTGCTGCGGTCCCTCCCCTGAATACTCAACTGGCGCTTTTATTTATTAGAACTAACTAGGTTTTCACTTGTGTGAGAATCGAGAGCAATTTCCGAGGCAAATTCCACAGACTAGTGATGTAAGAGGTTTTAATGAGGGGAATTTAGAAGAAAATAATCAATTTGATTAAACTTGTAAATTAGCTTTATATCTGATCAAGAATCTGAAAGCAAGAATTTATCAAATTTCTCTAAAGACTTTTCTTTAAAACCCAAATTTTCCAAAACATTGCGAAAACCTTTCACAATCTTTTTTAGTGTATTTGCTGAAGCTTGTAAACTTATTATTGCATTTCGCCCATTGCTATTATCTGTCTTTCTCAAATAGTTTGCGGCATCATTTAAGCGTTTAATGAACCCCTTATTTGGTTGGTTTTGTCCTGGGTTGCAATGACCATGAAGCGCATTTTTTATATCTGCATAATGTTGAATAATCTTATTTTCATTGGAGCCTACGCCATAAATAATCTCGTCAAACCAACTCATAGTATTCATTAATAAAGCTCTTAAGGAGTTAGGATTACCATCTGCAGACGAGGGAGCAGTATCAGAAACTTGAATGGCAAGGTTAGAAAGAGTTTTAACGGTATCTTGTATAGTAGAACTCATTTTTAAATAAAATTAACATAATGTCATGAGTATCGTCAATTCTTTTCTTAGCAAAGCAGAAGAAGTATCTATGCAAACACAGACTATAATGGCGTCTTTGTGATTATAGCTTATGCAGCGCTTGTAGTTGCCTCAGTGGTTTCAGCTTTTGCGAAAATACCAGGTTTGAGATTTATAAGTTTATTGACAAAATTACAAATGAATTGTTGTTGCTTTTCCTTATACTCAGTCTCGGTCATTCCAAGTAATTCACCTGTGATATCTGAATTATTAATAAACGGTATTTTTTGCAATATACATAAAAATGGACTTTCGCCATCCAAGATAGTTTTTGCGGTTATTTCTTTGCCATTTATAATATCTTGATCGATTTCTGAATCATTAACTACTTTTTTAAGGCTATTTTCATCCCACTCTTTTGCGGTGTGTAGATTAACCTCAGGTTGTATTTTCATTGACATGATGTCTTTCTGTGCTTCACGACTTAGAGGTTTATTTGTTTTCATGATTTTATTAGGATCTGAAATTGAGGTTTTGAACAAGACAAATTTATGATCTGAACGGAGTCCTTTTAAAATCTGGGCCAAAGATTTATAAAGAACACCCATTTCATCTGGTTGAGAGAGAGAAGCTCCAAGGTTTGCAATCACGACATCGGCTGTAACGTCTTGGTCTTTCTTTAATTGGTGAAGTATTGTATCTGTGTGAAATCTTTTAGTGCCATTTTTCTTGAAAAACTCTAATTTTATATCATCAGCGCTAAGCTCATTTCCAGTAGGTTTATTAACTGTGGTCTTGGCTTTTATTTTAAAATTTTTCTTATGTCCATCTGTTGTTGATTGAACTAATTCTATTACTCTGAGCATAATGATTGATAATAAATCATTTCTTTGCCAGGGTTTATCTTTGTTGTAATTTCTTAATTACTTTTTTGTTCTTGAGAAGCTATTTACTCTGCACAACCATATTTATTTTAAGAACTTGGGTGGCAATTTCGCAGGCAATTTTGAAGGCTGAGATTTTGACTTCGACTGGATCAATAATGCCTGCTTCATCGTAATCAATGATCTCACCGTCTTCTAGATTAATACCTTTGGTATTAC
>CAWUIS010000150.1:0-4343 GCA_963922625.1 uncultured Candidatus Melainabacteria bacterium
GAAGAAAAAACTTTGTTTTATTTGCTGTAATCTCTTTTAAATACTCTTCATAAGGTTTCATATATTTTGGTGACCGGAGATAACCTGGCTCATAGAAAGGCATTAAAGCTAAAAAATGACTAATACCATTTTCTTGTGCAAGCTTTGTAAATTCTGCTTTTGTTTCAGCGTAGGTCATATCAAGAGCCACATAGTTACGGCGACGAATCTCATCAAGAGATTCTTTGGTATAAGCCATACTACGCTCATAATCAACAAAGACTTTGCGCTTAGTAGTTATAGAAGCAACACTAATATCTGGCAAAATTGGATGCGCAGCAATAAGACTATCTTTAGGAGTCTTTGATAAAAACTCCCGCACATTATTGTCTATCTTGACATAACGTGGATGATAAAAAGCCTTGAAGTGATTAAAGAAAAACAAGCTTGCAACTAATACTAGGATTGCAAAAACCACTCCACGAAATTTCTCAGAGAAATCATTAGCCATTTGTAATATCACCGTACCTAGACCTAAGCTGATGACAATCAGTGAGAGCAAAAGAGCTGGCACTGCAACATAACGGCTCGGTAGATAAAGCACTGGAAACAAAACTTGAGAAGCAAAATAGAGTGATAAAGCAGCGTAAAGCAGCTGGGCTGGAGTTGAACTAAAAATCAATAAAGGCTTATCATAAAAAACTATCTCTTTTTTACGAAGTTTATTGAAAACAATCAAAGCCAAATAAGCTAGTGCAATCCAAAAAGCATAGACAATAATTTTACTAATGGGCAAATAACCAATGCCTAAGCCCCAATGCTCGTTAGTCCACCAACTGCCATCAGTCAAAGAAGAACCAAAGATCGGATGCCGGCCACCAGGATTAAACTCAGCTAAAGCTTTCATCTCAGCAACACTAAACTGCGTGCCAACGCCTTGAGTTTTCACGTCTTTGAAAACAACAAGATACAAAAAAGCAGTACTTAAACCAGAGGCGATCCAAGCAATAAAATCCTTTCGTTTAAAATCTAAGACTTTGTCTCTATAAGTAATAACTTGCGAGTAAAACTCCATAGCAAAATTTATAAGAAAAGCATGTGGACTGATAAACAGCATAATAAATGAGGCTATATTCGCTTTTAAGTTTTGTCCTTTAACCTTATAGAACATGTACATGAGTATTCCGAGCCAAACAAAAGAACGCGAATGAGCTGCTGTAATATGGTCAGTGCACCAGGCAGCCACCATCAAGATCCCAGAAAAAGCTAAAGCCCATAAATCTAAGATATTGACTTTATTACCCAGAAGGCAAATCTCAGATGAGTGTTTTTCGAAACTCGGATATTTTTTTAGTAAGGCTTGAAAAAATAAAAAAGCATAAGCACCGGTTGCAAGACAAATGACATAAACCAATAGCTTTGAAAAGAAAATCAAATCATCGGTTAGAAATGGAGCAATACGATAAAGTAAAAACAACAATGGAGTTCTTACAATATGAGAGCTGTACATTGGAGCAAAAAAATCATCCTGAAAAAGTTCAGGGTCCCACCATTTCCAAAACCAAAAACAACATTGCCTAAAATCATCTTGGACGACATTTTGATTAGCAATTAATGGTCCAAGGACATCATTACTAATCAAAAATGCAATTAAAACAGCGAAGATTAATAGAGGATTTTGTTTCAAAAACTTCATTTTAGGTCTAGTGTTTTATTCAGGTTTACGGCCTACATAGTAAAGCTGCTTACCGAGTGGCAAGAAATTAAGACAGTAAAAAAGATTAACTATTTTGAAAATTAATTTGGACGTAAATGGTAATTTGCCGCTGGCAAACTTGGATAATACTCCCTTTGGATTAAGGTTTGCAAAGTATTTAGCGAGGTCATGAAAAGGAAAGCCCCAAGCACAACACTTCTCTGTGATAATGCCGTGTTTTTCAAATGCTTCTGAGATGTCACTTCTCAAAAAATGTCTTAGGTGACCAAAAGTTTGCTCGGTATAAAAGATCTCGTCTTTAGGCACTGTGATAATGACGGTACCACCTGGATTAAGAGAGTTAACAATATTTTCGATTGCGACTTCGTAATTAGGAATATGCTCAATCACCTCTGAGCAAGTGATAACATCAAATTTTTTCTCAGAGGCTCTTTCAGAGAAATCTAGTTCCTCAAATTCAATATCTGGAAGCATTTCACGATTTTTTATAGTTTGCTCAGAAGATACATCTAAACCATAAAAATATTTGCCTTCTTTGGCATATTTTTCATAGAGACTATAAATGAGGATGGCATTACCACAACCAAAATCAGCAAGCGAAGTCCAGTTCTGAATCTTAGCAACTTCGTTGATGATAAATTTTCTTCTATGAATTGAAGCTGGGTAATAACGAACAAATTCGTTCCAATTTTGCCAGGCTTGGTTATAGAATTTTGTGATCGACAGAGTTGACACGAGTGAATAAGAATAGCAAAAATACGATAATATGGAAAGGTCGTTATGTGCGGTTTTGTTGGCTTTACCAGTTTTAATAAGCTAGGTTTTGATAAGAGCAGTGTTCTTGAGAACATGAGCTCTGCCATTGTGCATAGGGGACCAGATGATGCTGGTATCCATATATCTGATCAAATCAATCTGGGCTTCCGGCGACTCAGCATAGTTGGTTTAAGTTCTGGGCATCAACCGATGTGCTCGATCGATAAAAAACAAACCATCACTTTTAATGGTGAGATTTACAACTATAAAGAGCTTAAAGCTGATTTAGAAAAACAAGGTTTTGAGTTTCATACTGACTCTGACACTGAAGTAATTTTAAATCTCTACAAAAAATACTCTTATGACTGCGTCAAATATTTAAACGGTATGTTTGCTTTTGCTCTTTGGGATAACGAAAAAGAAGAGCTTTTTATGGCAAGAGACAGGATGGGAGAAAAACCTTTTTTCTATCAATTCAAAGACCAGGATATATTTTTCGCATCAGAGCTTAAGGCTTTATTGAAGCATCCTCATGCCTCAAGATCTCTTTCCAAGTCTGGCTTGAACAAATACCTGACTTATGAGTACGTACCTTCACCATATACGATTCTTGATCAAGTTTACAAACTAGAAGCTGGTCAGATTATGCGTGTGACCAAAGACAATGTGCACAAGTCTTTTTATTGGCAGCATCCAAGTAACGATTTCCTCGAAGGTTTTGCGATGGGTGATGAAGATGAAGCTATTGATGAAATGGAAACTTTACTTCAAGACTCTGTCAAAATCAGAATGCAGGCAGATGTACCTGTAGGTGTACTTTTAAGTGGTGGTATAGACTCCAGCTTAATTACAGCGATGGCATCAAAGCTCAAAAATGGCTCTGAAAAGATTAAGAGTTTTTCGATTTATTTTAAAGAAAATAGTTACGATGAATCTAACTATATTCAAAAAATGGTCAGCAACTATGACTTGGATCACCATCACCAGACTGTTAGTGCCCAAGATATGGTCTCTATTTTTGACAAACTTGGTGGCATTATGGACGAGCCAATGGCTGATGCCTCTATTGTGCCAACTTATTTTTTATCCAAAATGACGACTCAAACCGTCAAAACAGTTATGGGTGGAGACGGTGCTGATGAAATCTTTGCTGGCTACCCAACCTATACTGCAAATAAATTAGTGCAAATTTATAACATCATTCCATTTGATCTTCGTAATATGATCACCAAGGCTATTAATTCAGCCTTAGGTTCTTTTATACCTGTGTCCAATAACAATATCGCTCTGGATTTTAAGCTCAAACAATTTTTACGCGGAGCTGGGGTAGCTTCTGAAATTCGTTTTTTCAGATGGATGGGTGGCTTTTTAGAAGGTGAGAAAAAGAGCATTTTGTCTGAAGCTATGCGAAGCCCGGTTTTGAGTAGCCTCACCTACGAAGATATTAACCGTTATCTTTCTCGGGTCAATATTAATAACGAAACAGATCGACTTTTATACCTATCTCAAAAGCTTTATTTGATGGATGATATTCTGGTCAAATCCGACCGGGCGAGCATGCAAAACTCTCTGGAAATCCGCGCACCATTTTTGGATCATCGTTTTGTAGAATACGCTTCTTCTTTACCAGATAGATTCAAACTCAAAACCTTGACAACTAAATATATACTAAAAAAACTTGCCGAAAAATATATCCCGAAAGAAATAATTTATAGACCTAAAAAAGGTTTTGGTATTCCTATCACTCAATGGTTGAAAGAAGACTTGAAAGAGCCGATGCTAGACCTACTTTCTGAATCCAAGCTCAAAGATCAAGGTATTTTTGATGCCCAAGGTGTTGGTAAATTAGTAGATGATCACTTAAGCGGGGCCACCAATAATAGAAAGCTCT